>JBMZDS010000043.1:0-9429 GCA_049614465.1 Chitinophagales bacterium | reverse complement strand
ATTTGGTACTTCAACAAAATCTATATTTGAAGATTGTAACTTTTCTACCTCATTTTTGAGATCGTAAGTCATGAAACCAAACTGCCATTTAGCTTTATTTTTCTCTTGAAATAATGCTAAATCCTTAAACTTTCCTTCTACGCTATCAAGACTATCAATGGCTATAGCCCATTCAAAATTGCTGTATTTGTCTTTACTATATTGGTTACTATCTAGACAACAAAAAGTAGTAAACTGATTTGCCCATTGTAGTGCTTTTCGTTTAAAATCATCAAGATTTGATAGCTTGAAAGTAGTGCTTTTGGACATATTATGCAGGCATCATATGACCTTTGAGCAATAGTTTTTCTCTTTCTGGTCCAGTCGATATCATTGTGATAGGTGTACCTGTTTCTTTTTCTAGAAAATCAATATAGTTTGCTAGGTCTTGTGGCATATTATCTACACTTACTCCCTCTAGGTCACAGTTCCATCCTTTTATATCTGTATAGACAGGCTTGATTTCATTGTTAAGTTCAAATGGAAGCTCATCCGTATTTTTACCATTAATAGAGTATGATGTACCCGCTTGTATCGTATCAAAATTGTTGAGGACATCTGCTTTTGTCAATGCGATTTGTGTCACACCATTTATCTGTATAGCATAGTTGAGCGCTACCATATCTATCCATCCACATCGTCTAGGTCTTCCTGTAGTTGCCCCAAATTCATGTCCTTCTTTACGGAGTTTTTCTCCTACTTCATCATGCAATTCTGTAGGGAAAGGACCACTACCAACACGTGTACAGTAGGCTTTGGATATTCCTATCACTTCTTTTACTTTATTAGGTGCGATACCTAGTCCATTACAAGCTCCTGATGTTATTGTATTAGATGAAGTGACGAACGGATATGTCCCAAAATCGATATCGAGCATAGAACCTTGCGCACCTTCTGCTAGTACTTTTCTGCCATTTTTTAAATGGTTATTGATGAAATAAGTAGATGATACAATAGCAAAATCTTGCAATTTTTGTACTGCATCCATCCATTCTTTTTCTTCTTCAGTTATGTCATATTCAAAATCATAAAGGCGAAGCAAGTCAATATGCTTTTGCTTCAGTCTTTCATATTTTTCTTGAAAATCTTTTGTCAGAATATCTCCTACACGTAGTCCATTTCTACCTGTTTTATCCATATAAGTAGGACCTATTCCTCTCAAAGTTGAACCAATTTTAGCTTTTCCCTTTGCTGCTTCAGATGCAGCATCCAGTACTTTGTGTGTAGGCAATATTAAGTGTGCTTTTTCTGCAATAGCTAAATATTTTTTGGTGTTAACGCCCCATTTTTTTATTTGCTCTAGTTCTTGACACAGCGTTACAGGATTGATGACGACACCGTTTCCTATGAGATTCATAGTGTTTTCATGCAAAATACCTGAAGGAATGGTATGTAGCACTAATTTTTCACCATTGACAACCAATGTATGCCCTGCGTTTGGTCCACCTTGAAATCTAGCTACTACATCATATTGTGGTGCTAAAAAATCTACTATTTTTCCTTTTCCTTCGTCACCCCATTGGAGTCCTATGAGAATATCTACGTTCATGGATATTGTATATTATGCGGTTAGTTTTTCTTTGGCTTCTTCTTCACTATTTGCTCTCGAAAATACACTATCTAGTTTCGTGATTTTCAAGAGATTATCTAGTTGTGGAGAGGGAGTGACGATATATAGTTCGCCACCTGCATTTCTACTTTTGGTCAGTGAAGTGATGAGTACAGACAATCCTGTACTATTGATATATTTTAATTCTTCTAAAAGCAAAATGAACTGTTTGTTACCTTGTTCTATATTGCCTTCTATGACATCCAAAATTGGTTTGGCATCTTTTTCACCTAGCAGATTGCCAACTATTTTGGCTGTTACTATTTGGTCTTTTACATTACTTGTTATTTCCATCTTCTTTATTTTTTTTGCTTTGACAGCTACTACAATAGCCAAACAAGTTAAGGGAATGGTGCGTAATTTCAAAATCTAAAAGTCCTGCCATTAGATTTTTTATTTGTTGAACTCTAGGATCACAAAATTCAACTACTTTCTGACATTTGGCACAAATGATATGATCGTGTTGCTTATAGCCATATGATTTTTCGTATTGAGCGAGATTTTTGCCAAACTGATGTTTTTTTATCAAATCACACGAGTTGAGTAAGTCGAGTGTATTGTACACAGTAGCTCTACTGATATTAAAGCTTTTATTTTTAATATCTACAAAAAGAGTTTCTGCCTCAAAATGATCGTCTCGAGAATATATTTCTTCGAGTATAGTAAAACGCTCAGGTGTCTTACGTAGCCCATTTTTGACGAGATAAGAGGAGAAAATATCCTTTACTTCTTGTATGGTCTCTTGTTTTGGCTTCATAAAGAGCAAAAATACGATTATATCTCATGATTAGGGATAAGTCAGAAGAGAGTATTCCACATCATGTGTACAACAATATTATGGTGCCCAGTTGCCGTGTATTGATTTGAAGAAACGGTCAAAATGATTAGTATTCCCTACTAATAACCATGCTTTTCCTACAATATGATCTTCTGGTACAAATCCCCAAAAACGAGAATCCTGTGAGCGATGACGATTGTCTCCCATCATCCAATAATAGTTCATTTTGAAAGTATATTCGGTAGCTTCTTCTCCATTGATATAAGCCTTTCCATTTTTTATCTCAAATGTATTGCCTTCATAGACAGTGATACATCTTTCATAGAGAAGGACATTTTCTACCGTGATAGGAATAGTCATTCCTTCTGATGGGATAATGATAGGACCATAATTGTCTACATTATATTTGAAATCTTGATGATGCGGATAGTAAGTATATTGATAAAAATCATAGTCTTCCTTGTTGTTGTGAAAATAAGGAGTTACTGAAGTTACTTGTGCCAGCGCTTGTACCGTATTTGCTTTGTCTTGTGAAGTATATACTTCATACGTGTTTATAGTGTCAGGTAGTACATTATATTCTGTAATGTCAAGATAATCCATTTCACTAGGTGTTATAGCCGTACCATTTGTCGTAGCTGCATGACGAAATTGAAGGAATTCTGGTTCGTAGGCTATTGCATCATTAATGTATAATGTCCCACTTTTTATCTCCAATTTATCACCTGCTATACCTACACATCTTTTGATATAATTTTCACGTTTGTCTACAGGACGAGATATGACAGTATATTCATTATTGATTGCATTTCGAGCATCTTCTTCTGACATACCACTCGCTTGCTTATGTCTTATCATGTCATAATATGGATATGCACTATCCATTTCTTTTGTTGTAGTATCATTTGCAGGAAAATTAAATACAACCATATCATTACGTTCTATCTCTGTAAAACTAGGTAAACGCTGATAGTCGAGTTTTATCCACTCTAAATATGATTGAGTGCCACCAATGATAGGAAGCCATTTTGGAAATGAATGATGAGAAAGGGGGAAGAACAATGGCGTCTGTGGAATACGTGAACCGTATGCCATCTTATTAACGATTAAAAAATCACCTACACGTAAAGTGCCTTCCATAGATGAAGTAGGTATCATGTATATTTCAAATACAAATGTACGAATGAAGTAAGCTGCAAAAAGTGCAAACAAGATAGCATCAGTCCATTCTCTATACCATTTCTTTTTTGGTCTAGTTTCACCTTCTTTTACTCCACCTATACCATGATATTTTTCTTCTTCTTTGTGTCCTATATAAGGTAGCCATGCCCAACCTAAAGCGGTTGCTAAAAAATGCTCCCAAAAACTATATCTACGATAACTATCACTTGTTTCTCCTAGCAAATTAGAATAAACAAATAGATTGACTACAGGAACAAAACTCCAGAGAATATTTGATTTTTTCTGACCAGTTAGTTTTATCCATGTTGTGATACGAAGATAAGGCACAAAGGCTTTCCATCCTTTTTCACCTGCTTTTTCAAACCATTTGCTGAGTCCATAGCAGTATCCTAAAAATAGTATAATAAGAATGATAAAAAACATAAATTTTTAATTTTAAGGTGTAAATGTAAGGTTTTGTATAATCATTTTAGAAGCCTAACATATCTTTCATCTCAAGAAAGCCTTTCTTTTTTTCTTGGACGATCCATTCGGCTGCAAGTACAGCGCCCATAGCAAATCCATCTCTTGAGTGTGCAATATGATTTAGCTCTATTGTATCTACGTCCGAAAGGTAGGTGACTTTGTGTGTTCCTTTTACGTTTTCTTCACGTTTAACCTTTATTAAGAGCTCGTTTTCACTTTTTTTAAGGTCTTCTGCCCATTTCTCCTTACCATCTACTTCATCGATGATAATGTCTGCGGTACGAATAGCGGTACCACTTGGTGAATCTAATTTTTGGGTGTGATGTATTTCTTCCATCTCCACTTCATAGCTCGGATATTTATTCATCAATGCAGCAAGTTTTTGATTGATGGCGAAAAAGATATTGACTCCTATGCTGAAATTAGGGGCATAAAATAACGTGCCATTTTTTGTTGCAATGTCATTTTTTATCGCTTCAATCTGATCTAGCCAGCCAGTTGTTCCTGACACAACGGGTACATTTGCATCAAAGCATTTTTGATAATTGTCAATAGCGGCTTCTGGACGAGAAAACTCGATAGCTACATCTGCTTTTTTGAGATTGTCCATTGTGCAGTCAGCAATATTATCTACCCCAATTTTTAGCACAATTTGATGTCCTTTTTCAAGTAAAATTTTCTCAATGGTTTTGCCCATTTTCCCATATCCGAGTATAGCTACTTTCATTTTATTTAAAGTTGAGTTTTAAACTAATCCCACCGACAGGCTGCGGACTATGATATGCCTGAAAAGTCTGTATACTAGGATCTATAGATACAGAAATATCTTCTGTGACATCATATTCATAGAGATGTGCATCTACCGCTGCATCTATAATATTAGCGGCATAGAAAAGAGATGTTATTACGATTGCTAAATCAAGATTTTTTCGTTTCTCTTGTCGCCTTATTTCTAGTTGATTTTGATCGCTGATGCCCTTGTAACTACCACTAGTATTGACATCATCATCATAATGTAGTCGTAAAGCATCTTTGTAGCCATTTAGGTCTTTCGCTGTAAAGCCTATCCATGTGCCTAGACCTGCTAGTCCTCCGTACACTATTGGGAGTTTCCAATATTTCTTGTTGTACACTTGTCCTCCACCAGGTAAAATAGCGGAAAAAAGAGCAGCTTTTCCAGGACTGTGTTTTTTGAAAACGATAGAAGCCGTTGTATCTGTGATGATACTATCTGTAGTATAAGTTGTGGTTTCTGGTGGTGTAGAAAAACTTGTCGTGTCGGGATTGATAACAATATTTTGAGCAATAGTACTATTGATAATTAAGCCAAATACAAAAAGCATACTTAGTCGCGAAAAGAATTTTATTTTCAAATTATCAATCAAGATATTGGTTTTTATATGTTATGTTTTGAACAACATCATTGTTAAATATAAAGGTACAAATAAAAGTACCTTCTACATTTTCAATAATAATTGTATCTGCTACCGATGACATATCCATTTTAGATATAAAATCTTTTCTAGTAGAACCAATACCTACATTTTTTAAAAATGGAAGTTCTGGTGTCTTATTATTGATATTGCAAATTATCTCTTTTGTATATGCTTTGTAAATGGATATGGTATCATTTTTAGTATAAAAAGTATAAATAGAGTCTATAATCTCCTGAGAATGCTTGTTTTTACATGTGTCAATTGTAAAACTATAATTCTCTTTTAATTTTGCAATACTTACAAAATTACTATCAATAAGAATAACTGAATCATCAATAAAAAATTCTTCGCTAAAACTATTTTCTTTTTCATTATGATCACATGAAATATAGAAAACAATAAAGAAGAATGGTATGAATTTTATTTTCAAATTATCAAATCGATTCATTTTCAAATTAATCTTAAGCCATTATATCCGTCAAGCGTTCTAAATCATCATCTGAATGGAAATAAACCACAATTTCACCACTTCCTTTTTTGCCCAATTTTATTTTTACACGAGAGCTTAGATTCGATGCAAGATTATCTTGTATTTTTTGATAAGCGTATGGCAATTTATCACTTTTAGCCGCTTTTTTAGGACTAGCTTTTTTGCCTGTATTTCGTATCATTTCCTCTGTTTGGCGTACAGATAGGTTTTTATTGACTACTTCTTTGAAAAGTTGGAGTTGCAAAATGCTATCATCGACTCCTACTAATGAACGAGCATGTCCCATTGATATTTTTTTGGCTTTCAGACCTGCTTGTATATCTGGTGGAAGCTTGAGCAATCGAAGATGATTGGTTACGGCTGTTCTACTTTTTCCCAATCGTTGTGAAAGTAATTCGTGTGTAAGGTCACATTCATCAAGAAGACGCTGATAATTCAGCCCTATTTCTAGTGCATTCAAATCTTCACGCTGAATATTTTCTATCAATGCTATTTCTAATGACTCTTGATCATTTGCCGTACGAATATAGGCTGGAATATCATTTTTGCCAGCAAGTTTTGATGCACGTAGCCTTCTTTCTCCAGCTATCAGTTGAAATTTAGTTTCAGTCAATTTTCTTACCGTAATAGGCTGGACTACTCCATGCACTTTTATCGATTCTGACAAATCTCCAAGTGCTTCTTCATTAAATTCTACTCTAGGCTGAAACGGATTTACCTCTATTTTATCTAAAGGAATATTTACTACCGTACCTGCTTGTTGATATTGAGCGACAACTTTCTTTTTTGTCTGCTCATCATCTATATTTTTGAGTAAGGCACGTATACCTTTCCCTAATGCTTCTTTATTTGCTGTTTTTTTTGCCATTCTATTCTTATCCTTTGTTGGGATTATTCACCGTCTTCTTCTAGGTTCAATATTTTTTCTGCATCCGTCATTGTGGTGCGGTCAGTTTGTTGCAAGATTTCTCTAGCCAATAACATGTAATCATGTGCGCCTTTACTCTCTGCATCATACATCAAGATAGGTTTTCCTACAGATGGTGCTTCACTTATACGTGTATTTCTATTGATTATTGTATCAAAAACCAATTCTTGGAAATGCTGTCTTACTTCATCTACAACTTGATTGGATAATCTCAATCTTGTGTCAAACATGGTCAATAATATGCCTTCTATTTCCAGTTCTGTATTGATACGACTTTGCACTATTTTTATAGTGTTAAGCAATTTTCCGAGTCCTTCAAGTGCAAAATATTCGCATTGTACAGGAACGAGTACCGAATCAGAAGCTGCCAGTGCATTTACAGTAATGAGTCCCAAAGAAGGAGAACAGTCGATAATAATAAAATCGTAATTGTCTTTAACTTCATTCAATGCACCTTTCAATACTTTTTCTCGATTGGGATGATTGATAAGTTCTATTTCTGCTCCTACCAAATCCAAGTGAGCAGGCAGTAAATCAAGATTAGGAGTGTCAGTTTTAAGAATCACCATAGAGGCTTTTCTATCTTCTACCATACATTCATAGATACTAGACGTGATTCCGTTAGGGTCAAATCCAACACCAGATGTCGAGTTTGCTTGCGGATCCGCATCTACTAAAAGGGTTTTGTATTCTAAAACTGCCAAACTTGCTGCTAGGTTGATTGCTGAAGAGGTTTTCCCTACTCCGCCTTTCTGATTGGCAAGACTTATTATTCTACAACTCATATTATTACATTTCTATCGTTTCGCCTATTGTAGGCAATATCAATTCTTTTTCTACTTGTTCAAATATTTTTTTAGCTTCACTGTGGTCTATTTTTATGTAGCCAAAAGTATCAAAATGAACGCCTATTACTTTGTCGCACTCTACAAAATCACTAGCCAACATGGCTTCATCTGTTCCCATCGTAAAATTGTCACCTATTGGCAAAATACAAAAATCTAATGGTGCAGACGTCAGTGGTATTAGTTGCATATCTAACGTAAGTGCAGTATCTCCTGCATAATAAAAACATCCTTCTTCACTCTCTATGACAAACCCAACAGGATTGCCACCATAAGTACCATCTGGCAATACGCTAGAATGTACTGCATTGACACATTTTACCGAACCAAAACTAAAATTCCATTTTCCGCCATGGTTCATTGGGTGACCTTTTAGTCCTTTTTCGCCAAACCAAGAAATAATTTCATAGTTTGAAATCAATTTAGCCCCAGTACGCTTTGCTATAGATTCTACATCTACAACATGATCTTCATGTCCATGAGAAATAAGTATATAGTCTGCGTCTATGCTGTCTACATCTATCTCTTGAGCCATTTCATTAGGAGAAATAAAAGGGTCAAACAATAGTTTTTTGCCTGCTATCTCTACTGAAAAGCACGCATGTCCGTAGTAAGTAAATTTCATTTTATCACTTTTTTAAGGATGGGTAAAGATATAATAAAGCCATTTCTCTTTTTTTAAAAGATACTCACACTAATCCACCGTGTTTTAACATTTTCTGTTGCATAATTTGGGTTAAAGTTTACCTTTGTCAAGTGAGAAGTTTAATAATATACGCTGTAGGATTTGTGCTGTTGTTTTCATGCCAACAAAATCAATCGCATGATTTGACGATTTTTAAATACAATCAGGCTTCAGGAATAACATCTTTGGATCCTGCTTTTGCCAAAAATCAAGCTAACATTTGGGCAGTTTCGCAGTTGTTCAATGGACTGGTACAGCTAGATAGCAATTTGCAAATACAGCCTTGTATAGCGAGAGAGTGGGAGATGAGTGAAGATGGATTGACGTTTACTTTTCATCTGCGTGATGATGTTTTTTTTCATGATAGCGAGCATTTTGAAGAAGGAAAAGGTAGACAAGTCGTAGCACAAGATTTTGTCTATAGTTTTTCACGTATTGTAGATGAAAAAACAGCTTCTTCTGGCGCATGGATTTTTAATGGAAAAATAGATGATGAAATTCCTTTTTTAGCCATTGATGACAAGACTTTTCAGTTGAAGTTAGCACAACCTTTTCGTCCTATTTTGGGCATTTTAGCGATGCCTTATTGTTTTGCTGTGCCGCATGAAGTGGTCGATTTTTATGGCAAGGACTTTAGAGCCAATCCTGTCGGAACGGGTCCTTTTTATCTCAAAGTATGGGAAGAGGGAACAGCCTTAGTCGCATTGAAGAACGAACAGTATTTTGAGACAGTCAATGATGAGAAATTGCCGTATTTAGATGGTTTCAAATGTACTTTTGTCGAGAATAAAAAAATGGTGCGCAATTCATGAACCACAACGACTATCTAGACGCAGATTTCAGAATATTTCCGCTATGGCCAATTAAAAACGGGGAGTGTACGTGCGAAGATCCAGAGTGTAAGCAAGCAGGCAAGCATCCAAAAATCAGGGGCTGGCAGAATGTCCCTATGTATAGTGATGAGCAGCTCGA
>JBMZDS010000042.1:0-9494 GCA_049614465.1 Chitinophagales bacterium | reverse complement strand
ATACCTACAAGGGTATTATAAAAAGAGAAGCTAATTGGTCCGCTTTTGGAAATATAAAAACCCCTCATCAATGAAGAAGAGAGGTTTTCCAAATATTTATTGTAAACTACTATTATTTTTTTGCAGCGTCAACGATAGCTTTGAAAGCTACTGGCTCATTCATAGCCAAATCTGCTAAAACCTTACGGTTGATTTTGATATCTTTCTGTGCTAGTAAGTTGATGAATACTGAATAACTCAATCCATACTCACGAACTCCTGCATTGATACGTGCGATCCATAATCTACGGAATTCACGTTTTTTCAATCTACGGTGAGCATAAGCATACTGAAGACCTTTCTCCACAGCATTTTTTGCTACTGTCCATACATTTTTTCTTCTACCAAAGTATCCTTTGGCGAGTTTCATTACATTTTTTCTCTTGGCTCTTGCTGCCGGTCTATTGGTTGCTCTAGGCATGACTACAGTTTTTTAATTGTTCTACACAAAATTTTACTTCAAACAAAGCATTCTTTTTATTCTTGGCTCATCAGCTTTTGTTACAACAGCTGCATGTCCCAATCTTTTCTTACGCACTTTTGATTTTTTCGTCAAAATGTGACTCTTGAAAGCTTTTCTTCTACTTATTTTTCCTGATCCAGTGACTTTAAATCTTTTCTTCGCACTAGAATTTGTTTTCATTTTTGGCATATCTCCAAATTTTTGGACGGCAAAGGTACGATTAAATTCGAAAATCTAAAAGTACTTTTCCACATTATTTTTTTGTTTTCTTCGGAGCGATAAACATTATCATTCTTTTCCCTTCCAATTTAGGCATTTGCTCCACTGCTCCAAACTCTTCTAATCGCTGTGCTAGTCTTAAAAGAAGTAACTCTCCTCTATCTTTAAACACAATTTGTCTTCCTCTGAAAAACACATAAGCTTTGACTTTTGCGCCATCTTTCAAGAATTCTTCTCCATGCTTAGCTTTGAACTCAAAATCGTGATTATCAGTATTTGGTCCAAAACGAATTTCTTTGATAACTGTTTTCTGTGCTTTTGCTTTGATTTCTTTATCACGTTTCTTTTTCTCGTAGAGAAATTTCTTGTAATCAATCACTTTACACACAGGAGGATCTGCCTTTGGTGATATTTCAACCAAATCTAATCCTTGTTCTTCGGCCATTTTTATAGCATCAAACTTGCTATATACGCCTACTTCTACATTTTCACCCACTACACGTACTTCACGTGCTGTGATTTTGTCATTTACCTTAAAGGGTTCTTCCTTCGGTTTTCTAAAGACTCTTTTTCTTCTTCTCAAATTGTACTAAATTATGTTTATTTTCCTGCAAAGATGCTAAAAATCTTATGCAAATTCAATTTCTTTTTCTATACTTTCAATAAATGTGCCAATCGACTGACTACCAAGGTCTCCTACGGCTTGTTTTCGGACAGCTACTTCATTTGCAGCTTGCTCTTTTTCACCTACAATAAGCATATAAGGCACTTTCTTCAATTCTGTATCTCTAATCTTACGCCCTATTGTTTCTACTCTGTCGTCAATGAATGTACGGACGTTTTTCTTCGCCAATTCCTTTTTTACACTATGTGCATAATCAAGATACTTGTCACTGATAGGTAAAATAGCAACTTGGTCAGGCGCTAGCCACATTGGAAATTTACCTCCTGTATGCTCTATCAGTACTCCTATAAATCGCTCCAAAGATCCAAATGGCGCTCTATGTATCATCACAGGACGGTGTTTCTCATTGTCTGCACCTACGTATTCCAACTCAAAACGCTCAGGCAAATTGTAATCCACCTGTATCGTTCCTAACTGCCAGCTACGCCCTAGAGCATCCTTTATCATAAAGTCTAACTTTGGGCCATAGAAAGCGGCTTCACCCAACTCCGTTACAGTTTTTAAGCCTACTTCTTCTGTCGCTTCAATAATGGCACGTTCTGCATTATCCCAGTTCTCATCAGAGCCAATATATTTGTCTGGAGTTTCAGGATCACGTAGCGATATTTGCGCTGTGTATTCTGTAAAGCCTAATTTATCCAATACCTTAGTCGTCAAATCCAATACATCTAAAAACTCGGCTTTTAATTGCTCTGTGGTACAAAATATATGAGCATCATCTTGCGTAAAACTCCTTACTCTTGTCAATCCGTGCAATTCTCCACTCTGCTCGTATCGATACACTGTACCAAACTCTGCTACACGGTACGGCAAATCTCTATATGATTTTGGCAAATGAGCAAAAATCTCACAGTGGTGAGGACAGTTCATTGGTTTCAATAAGAACTCCTCTCCATCTTTAGGCGTGTTTATCGGCTGAAAGCTATCTTCACCATATTTTTCGTAATGTCCAGAAGTAACATACAAATCTTTTTTTCCAATATGTGGTGTTATCACAGGATGATACCCTCTACGCACTTGCTCATCTTTCATAAAATTGGAAAGACGCTCACGCAATGCTGTTCCTTTTGGCATCCAAATAGGTAATCCAGCACCTACTTTCTCCGAAAACATGAACAATTCTAATTCTGCTCCTAACTTACGGTGATCTCGTTTTTTAGCTTCTGCCAATATCTCAAGATGTGCTTGCAGCTGGTCATTTTTCGGAAATGAAACACCATAAATACGTGTCAATTGCTTGCGACTTTCATCTCCTCTCCAGTAGGCACCTGCTATACTCAATAGTTTTATTGCTTTGATAGTACCTGTTCCTGGTATATGTGGCCCTTTACAAAGATCTGTAAAATTCCCTTGCGTATAAAAAGTAATGTCACCATCATCCAATCCTTCAAGCAATTCTAATTTGTATTCATCGCCTTTTTCTTCAAAGAAAGCGATTGCATCTGCTTTAGAAATATCTTTTCGCACAAACTTGCTACCATTTTTAGCAAGTTTACGCATTGTGTTTTCGATTTTGGTCAAATCCTCTTCTACAAGTGTCTTGTCTTCACCTAAATCTATATCGTAATAAAAACCATTGTCTATTGCTGGTCCTATCCCTAATTTCACACCAGGATAAAGAACCTCCAATGCCTCTGCCATCAAGTGCGCAGACGAGTGCCAAAAGGTTTTCTTGCCATCTTCGTCATCAAAGGTGAGCAATTTTAAATCTGCATCAGCATTGATAGGACGTAGTGCATCCCATACTTCACCATTGACTTCGGCAGAGATTACTTTCTTTGCCAAACCATGACTTATACTTTTAGCGATAGCCATAGCAGACGTTCCTGCTTCATATTCTCTTACGTTTCCATCTGGAAATTTGATATTTATCATGTGCATTTCTTATTAAGTCGACAAATTTCTAATTCTTTATTGACAATAGAAAAGAAAAAGGCTAAAGTTTTTCAGCAATAGGACTATTTCTTTGCATACATTTATTATATTCGTTATTCATATTCAATATTTCACGTCATGAGCACATTATTACTATGAATACTTTCAGAATCAAGTCAGCTAACAGTTGACAATCAAACTATAAAACTCACCTCTATCGCCAAAACATCTTCATTGAGCGTGTCAGACAATCCGCTCAGACAAGCAAGGGAACGAGAAGGTGCACTCGCTATAGTACAAGGTGATTTGGATAACAATATATTATACAGCACTAAAGTCATAGAAATAGCTCCTTCATGGATTTCTCTCACGATGATTACAATGCTAGAAAGAGGAGAATTGTCATGGGACGATATGACTAAACGAATCGAAAAAAGTAAAAACATTATCATAGGTACTATAAATCCTCCTGTAGCAGACAACTCCAATAAACCACTTTGCGCATTAGTGGTAGGACATAGACCAAATGCACCAGGAGCTTGTAGTGCTAAATTCAATATCTGCGAATTTCCTTTTAATAAAGAAATCGCAGAACAAGTCCAAGCTAAAGTGAAAAATGCAAGAGTACAGCTCGTATATAGAGACAATCATCCTAAAGGATATAGCACATTGCCCGCCAAAATAAATGCACTAAGCCCAAACTTCATTGTAAGTCTACATTGTAATGCAGCTAGTCCTGATGCAAAAGGAACAGAAATGTTGTACTATCATACTTCCACAAAATCACATAAGATGGCAAAAATCATGCAGCGAAAAGTACTTGATGCTTTCAATTTTTCAAACAGATATACAAAAGCAAGGTCAGGCGATGACAGAGGAGTTCATTTACTCAAGAATACGGCTGCTCCATGTATAATTACAGAACCATTTTTCTTTAGCAATGATACAGAAACTGAAATAGTACTTAACAACAAATCAAAACTTGTAGATGCTTATACAAATGGAATAGACGAAATAGCAAGCACCATGTTCTAAGTCTTTTTAAAAACAAATATCACAAAAGGTTCTCTAAGAAGAGAACCTTTTTTTCTTATCTTCGTCAAAAATTTAATAACACATGAAAAAAGTATTCCCCATCTTATTTCTTGTATCATTTTTTTTCAATACAAATGCGCAAGAAAATCAATTTTTAGTTTCATCCGAATTTATCGCTTCATACACTACAGATCAGCTCGATTCGTTGTGGAAAGAGAATAGCATAAAACAAATCATTGCTCCTGTCAACTACGCTGTAGATGTCTACGAGATTATTTATAATAGTCGTTGGCATGACGGAAGTACCATCAAAGCATCTGGATTTTATTTTTTACCACAAAATCCAGAAGAAAAGCTAGCTACTATGATAATGAATCATGGCACAGAACTTCGCAAAGAACAAAAACATAGCATAAGAGGACTTCAAGCTGTCTGCACCGCATTTGCTACAGATGGATATGCAGCACTCTATCCACACTACATAGGATTGGGCAAAGGTGATAGTTCTCACTTGTATCAAATGAATGATAGTGAAGCCTATTCTAATATAGATATGCTACGTGCTGTCAGAGAATTCAACCAAGAAAATGATGTAGTGACCAACAATCAACTTTTCATCACGGGCTACTCACAAGGTGGACATGCTACAATGGCAGCTCACAAGATGATACAAGAAGAATACTACAATGAATTTACGGTAACTGCTTCTGCGCCTATGTCTGGAGCATACGATATGACAGGTGTACAGAGTGATGTCATGTTTGAGCCATATGACTATCAAGGATATCTACCTTACCTTTTGCTTTCTGTAGAAAAACAATATGACGTATGGGATGGAGATATTTACGAAATATTCAAGCCAGAGTATCGAGATATCATCAAAGAAAAAGTCGTTAATGGAGAACATGGATTGAGAGGTGTTTCTGATTTGTTGCCAGAGATACCTGCTGATATGATTATCGATTCATTGGTCAATGAATTTGTTAATAATCCAGATTTCGTTTTCAATGAAAAACTTGCTCTCAACAACAACTACGACTGGAAACCAGAAACACCAATGCGTCTTTGCTACTGTGATGCTGATGAGCAAGTGAGCTATAAAAATGCATTTGTAGCACTTGATGCCATGAAAGCTAATGGTGCAGAGAACGTAAAACTTATCAATGGTGGAAAAAAATACGGGCACAATAAATGTGCACTTTTTACTTCCATCTACGCCAAATTCTTCTTTGACAGTATTCGTGATGGCAAAGAAAAAGGAAGAAAGGGTCCAATTTTTAAGCGTTTTTTAGTGAGTTTGGCAAAAATGGCTGTTAAACCTTAGGTTAATTGACAATTGGTAATGAATAATTGATAATTTTGCTTATTCATGAAATATTGTCGATTTTTATTACTCTCTGTTTTTCTGTTGTTTTTATTTATTCCATCTTTTTCACAAGATAATAAGATAGAAGTAAGCCACCTTTCTACTATTAACTTCAAGAAAAAGAACAAAGGAAAAATGTATTTTTTTGTGGGATGGAATTGGGCGAGATACACTGCATCAGATATCCATTTTCAAGGTGAAGGGCACGATTTTACACTACACAATGTAAAAGCAGAGGACAGACCTTCTCCTTTTTCTGCCAATATGTATTTCAATCCTGTAAAATGGTCAGTTCCTCAGACCAACCTCAAAATTGGCTATTTTTTTCATGATAATTGGAATATTGCATTTGGGATGGATCACATGAAATATGTAATGATAAATGATCAAACAGTAACCATAGATGGCACAATCGCACTGGACAATGTATATGACAAAGAGTATGAAAATGAAGAAATTGTATTGACTGACTATTTTTTAGAATACGAACACACAGATGGGCTAAATTATGTACATTTTGAGATTAATCGTTTTGACAGAATACTTGAAACTCGATGGTTTGATATCAATATGACAGAAGGATTTAGTGTAGGAGTACTGTATCCTAGAAGCGATGTCAATCTACTCAATCAAGGAGAAAGGGATAAATATCACTTATCGGGTTATGGATTGGGATTGAAAGCTGCTGCCAATCTTACATTTTTCAATTATTTCTTTATACAATCAGAAGCAAAAGGAGGATTTATCCATCTTCCTGATGTAAAAACAACGCCTAATGGAAGCGATAAAGCCAGTCAAAAATTCTTTTATTTTCAACACAACTTCTTGATTGGTGCAGTATTTCCTATTTTACGAAAAGAAAAGAGATTATAATATGAGAAATATTTCATCATTAGTCTTATTATTATTGCTTTTGCTGTCAAATTGCAATACAAATAATGAGTCTAATTCTAGTGACAATAAAAAACAAACTTCCCTTGAAAACTTAAATAAGTTACATTATTCCTTTACAACTCATCAAATCGACTCACTCTACAAAAACAATAAACTCACAAAAATAATTTATCCCAACATGTCTACTTGTGGAGGAGCGTTAGAAGGCTATTATTTTCAAGATAATTTATTATATATAAATTCAAAATATGGAGCAGAAATAGGTTTCTCAAGTAAAAAAATATATTGGAATAAAGATGAAATCCGTAAGATAATATACAAAGAACACTTTGTTGAATGGGATGAATATGCAGAAAAAAATCATCAAGGTAAAACCGAATACGACAGTAGTAAAATAACTTATTCGGACACTATTTACGAAATAAATTTTGAGGCTACAACTAAGTTCAAAAAGATTGTAAATAATGAAATTATATCTACTAAATCAGATTCTACAATAATTGAGCGATTGGTTAATTGTGGAATACAGATGAAAGTAGAACTAGAATCAATAATAGAGTAATAACTATAGCTATGCAAATCCAAATCAATCATATAGACGAAATCTCAAAGGTAGTTGCTTCAATAATTGAAAAAACTAAAGAACAACGTATTTTTCTATTCAAAGGAGACTTAGGTGCAGGGAAAACTACTATTATCCAAGAAATATGCAGGCAACTTGGCGTACAAGAAAGTATGTCGAGCCCTACTTATGGATTTGTCAATGAGTATAACGCCAATACACTAACTATTTATCATATGGATTTGTCTCGTCTCAATTCTATGGAAGAAGCCTTTGATATAGGAATAGAAGAGTATTTAGATAGTGGGAATTATTGCTTTATTGAGTGGTTTGAAGTTATTGAAGATTTACTACCCAATCAATTTGTAAAAATAGAAATTGAAAAAATAAGTGATGAAGCTCGAAAAATGAGTATTTTTATAGCAGAATAATACCGAATGGTATTTATCACTAGTTGGATTTTACAAACAATATAATAGTCAAACTATGGCAAATGACGCTTCAAAATCTTCTGGAATAACCGCTAAATTGGGTTTGCAACCGCAAGAATCCCCTCAAATGATAGCGACCAATCACAGTAAACTTTTCATAGGACTTCCTAAAGAACGTGCTTTTCAAGAACAACGAATAGGACTCACTCCCGAAGCGGTAGAGATATTGGTAGCACAAGGGCATCGTGTCACAATAGAGCATGATGCGGGCAAAGAATGTGGTTTTTATGACTACATGTACTCGGAAGCAGGTGCAGATATTACTAAAAATACAGAAGAAGTTTTCAAAGCAGATACGATTATCAAAGTAGCTCCTCCTACCCTTTTTGAATTGGAATTGCTACAAATGGAGCAAACATTAATTTCGCCTATTCATATGCCAACACTCTCTAAAGAGTATTTGTACTATCTGATGAAAAAGAGAACGACTGCCATTGCATTTGAACACATACGAGATACGGAAGATGGATTTCCGTTTGTGAGTTCGATGAGTGAGATAGCGGGCATATCGTCTATTCAAATAGCCGCAGAATATTTAAGTAATGCCAACAATGGAAAAGGGCTTTTACTCGGTGGAATATCTGGCGTTCCTCCCACTAAAATTGTCATATTAGGAGCAGGAGTTGTAGGAACTAGTGCCGCTAGAGCTGCATTAGGTATGGGTGCACAGATTTCTGTATTTGATGACAATCTATACAAGCTACAACGACTACAAGACAAAGTTAATCAACGTGTATTTACTTCGATTCTTTCTTCAGAAATTATAGCTCGTGAGTTAGAGACAGCAGATATCGTGATAGGAGCTATTCATAATACAAATGGACGTACACCTGTGATTGTATCTGATCAAATGGTGTCTAATATGAAATCAGGCTCTGTCATTATAGATATCAGTATAGACCAAGGAGGATGTTTTGCTACAAGCGAACTCACTTCTCACGAAAAACCAACGTATATCAAACATGATGTAATCCATTATTGTGTACCAAATATTCCATCAAGAGTTGCTAAAACAGCTTCTCATGCACTAAGTCACATCCTTTATCCCATTCTCAATCGCAGTTTTAAAGCTGGAGGAATCAGTCAGCAGATACATATCGAAAAAGGAATTCGTCAAGGTGTATATTCATACAATGGACATCTGACTAATGAGCATCTTGCTCGAAAGTTTGACATGAAATATACCAATCTTGATTTGGTGTTTATGGCAGGAATGTAAAGCGACCTATCTCAAGCTATTTGTAATCATGTAGTGAATACCTACATTAAGTCCTCCTCTAAAAATTCTAGAAGACTGGTACTTTACATCATTATCACTATAATAATTCAGATCCTTAATAGTTTTTCCATTAATATCTGTCAAACCTAGATACATATTAACTCCAAGATTGACATAAATATTTTTGCTGCGTCCTAGAAACATATTAAGTCCTGTATTTGCAGCTAGTCCCATATCTATTGTAGAGAATTTATCTTTAGGTTGAACACCAGCTAAATTATTATCAACTCCCTCTCTATCTATTTCAATATTTTCTTTGGCACTGAGTAAAAAACCAAACTGAGGACCCACTCCAAAGTAAAACCGAATCTTTTTAGTGTACCCAAATCTCTTCTTATATGGTTGATACATAAATAAAAGGGGAATTTGAAAATAATGCAAATCCACATCCCTAAATACATCAACATACTCCACCCCTCCTGGCACCTCATAAGCGATTCCATCTTTATACTTTTGTCCTGCTTTATCGACATTAAATTCCGCCTGCAATCCTATAGAATTCGTAAAATTGTATCCTAAACTTGCTCCAAATGTATAGCCAAATGTAAGCTGATAATCTAATTCTGATCCTCTGGCATAAGTACTA
>JBMZDS010000041.1:0-9683 GCA_049614465.1 Chitinophagales bacterium | reverse complement strand
TCAAAAGTCATTCCTTCTCCTTCGCTACCCAATATGATCGCTGTAGGTTTATTGAAATTAATACTATAAATAGGTTTCTCTGTATTAAGTGAAGAACCTATAATAGCGATACCATTCATCTTGAGATAATCGATAGTACTCGGCATATTTTTCTCTCTACAAATAGGAATATTGTTGATAGCTCCAGCACTTGCTTTGATGGCTTCTGCATTTATCTGCGCAGCACCTTTAGATGGAATGACGATAGCGTGTGCGCCTAAACACTCCGCAGTACGAGCGATAGCACCTACATTTCTCACATCTGTAACATTATCTAGCAGTACAAAAAGTGCATCTTCTCCTTTACTCAAAGTTTGATGAAGTATATCGTCTAAATTATGATACTTTATCGCACCGTAAAAACCCATCACACCTTGATGATTGACTTCTTTGCCATGATAGATAGGATAGAGCATATAGTCTATCTTTTCTTTAGGAACTGTCTTTGTAGGAATATTATGTTCTTTACAGAAAGCACGTATTTCACCTATTTCTTGTCCTGTAGCTCCTTTTTGGATAAAAATTTTATCAACTGACTGGTCAGATTTTAAGGTTTCAAGTGCAGGATGTCTTCCGAAAAATATATCTTTTTTCTTTGCCATTATAATCCAAGCGCTTTAGTATGCTTTTTCATATACTGCTTATAAGTCAATTTTGGATCAAATGACCATTGATACTTACCGTAGATAACTTCAATAATGCTTTTTGGGAAAAACTTTTCGAGCGTACGAAGCATTACTATGTCATATTTTCTATGGAAACTAATCCAACATTGGTTACAATTATGTACATATTCTTTTTGTGTCTTTTGAGAAGCAACAGAGTTAAAAATCTCGTCTAAAGATTGTTCATTTACATTCCCCATTTTCTTATTCAAGTTTTGACAAATAGGCACATTTCCATTAGGATGGACAACTACACTATCAAGGATACTATAGCATTTTATTTTAGTTTGCTTTTTTCTCCACTCATCATAGAGCAATAGATAATCCGTGTTTTCTTCTGTATCTTTTACAGAAAGAGGGATTTGCTCTTTATAATTAAGGGCTTCTCTCAATTTTGCTTCACTATGCTTTGGAGTAGAAATATCTTCACTCTGCGATTTAGTCAATGTTTCTTTTTTCTCTTCCGAGACTTTTGCTAGTTCATTTTTTACTTTTCCATAAGATAAAGCTGCTTCATTCTTATGTGCAGAAATACCTGTTTCGTGTGCTTTTTCGACTGTATCAAAAAACTCTATATCATTATAAACACCTACTCTAACATCTATATCGTTCTCTTTACATACACCTATCACATGATCCAAATCTTCAAAACTATTGTATGGAGACAAAGTAAACATAAGCGAAATAGGAACGACATCTTTTAGATTTTCAATTACTTTGAGTACTTTATCATAACCATCTTTCCCTCTCATGTACTTATACGTTTCCTTGTTTCCATCAAGTGAAATGTAGAGTCTTTTTGGTGGATATTTTTTGATTGCTTTTATCAATTTGTCTGGTTTTAGACAGTTTGACAACACATCAAATTTTGGATGATTTTTAGTGAACCATTCTAATATTTCCTCAGCTTGAGGATGGAGCAAAAACTCTCCTCCTTCTAGCCCGACAAGTGTATCTTTATTTACACACTTGCTACTCATTATCTCTATTATCTTTTTTAGAGGAAGATGCACAACTGGTCTTTTTGCCCAAATCAAACAGTGCTTACAACCAGAATCACAAAGATCTGTCGCATAAAACATAAGTGTAGATAATTTTTTACTACCTGGTCTTGTGACATTATTGAGAAATCTTGCTCCTCTTTTAATATAATCTTTCGTTGTGTACATCTAGTGTTCTTTTATTTTTTTGATTAGCCTGTAGGTATCCTTACAGCCCGCTAAAGTAGTGATATTTTCGTTAACGCCCTTTTCACAAAGATTAGCAAATGTTTCTATTTCATCGAAATAGCCCATTGTATACAATTGATTGTTCTGAAAAATAGGATTAAAATGATTTCTCGCATTTAGCGTATAATCTGCTTGGTTCTTTGGAAATATTTTTTCAATTGGAATAGAAAAAATGCTGGATTGCTTCGGAGTACTGATGAGTTCCTCCATATTTTTGAGTGTATATATATTTTGTGGTGTATTGACCTCCATATATTCTTTTGCATTTTGCCATGAATGGTCTGTAGACAATTCTATATTGCCTATAGTGTCGCCATGTTTTGTATGCAGAAAAATAGTTTCTGTTCCTTTTGTTTTACTATAATTTATAGCAGTTACTGTCGTATCTCCAAACAGATGCCCTATCAAATTGAGCGGATGAATATATAAATCTAACAATGAATCTCCTTCAGGATACGCACCTGTCAAGTACCTATATGTATAATTTAGAGGCGCTTTTATTTTCTTTTTCAATTGTACGATACTCGGTGCATATCTTTTCTGAAAACCAACAAGACAAGTGCCACCAGATTGACTTTCTACAGTGATAAGATCTTCGAGTTGATCAAGTGTAGTGCATGGTGGTTTTTCTACAAATACGTGCTTATCACTTTGAAGTACTTTTTTTACAAGTTGATAATGTGCCGATGGATGAGCGCATATAAAAACACCTTTAATTTCATCATCATTTAGTACTTGATCTATATCTGTACTACTTTGAATATGCGGATATCTTTTCGCTATGAGTTGAGCTGTCTCATTGCTTTTCGAAAGAATGTACTTAAGATCCATTCCCAAAAAATCAATGATAGGATACAAATTGTAAAGACTATGCTGTCCTATTCCTACAAAAGCGTACTTAGATACATATTTTTTCTCTAGCATCCCTTTTTTTCGAATATTCTTGTATCGCTCAATAAGTCTCTTCATGACGATTGTTTAGACTCCACTCATTTTGCCTTGATATGTAGTCAAGATTTCGTCCAATTCGCTGACTACAGCTGTATCATAATTTTGGTACGCTCGTTTAGCTTGATCTAGCAAATAAAACAGTTCTTGAATATCTCTATTTTGCGTAAAAGCTCCTTGCTGCAATTGCTCTAAATAAGCAGTAGAACCACTATTAATAGCATTTGATTTTTCATCTTGATATACAAGAGCATAATAATCTAACTCAGCTTTACAATAAGAAATGATATCATCTTTCAATGCTGTTGCTTTTTCCATTTCTCCAGCTTGCAGATAGATTCTTACAAAATCAGAATGAAAGAAATTGTAGTGTATTTTTTCTGTAGGCAAAACTTCAAAACATTTATCTGCAACTTCGATAGCTTTAGCTGTCTCTCCTTCGTTGAGCAGTTGTTTAGCCAATCTAGCATGATTGCTCACAAGGTTCATCGTCATACGCAAGATATTCTCATCCAAATAGATATTTTCATTCTCAGCAATCTGACCATATGAAAAATCATTCATCAAATTTTCATACATAATATCCGAACGCACAGGACTTCCTGTAGGCTCTCCACTTGGGTTGATTACAGGTACTACACGATAAGTCAATCCTTCATGCTGAAAATAATCTTGAAAACCTAAATATGCACTTGGACTTACAGATATCGCAAAATAGATAGGACGTTCATTGATATTATTAGCAATAATATCTACTGTCAACAAATCATTTTTAGCCAAACTCCCACTTCTCAAATTTACTTGTAGCTGTGGCAAGACATTAATATTCGTATCTGTTGGGTTCACCATATTTAGACTGTCTACAGCAGCAGATGAAACTGGAATACTCAATTTTTTCGTAGGCATATAGTACGGATCGCCTATTTGTTGTTCCACACTAGGATCATCTTTAGCAACAAATTTCATTACTTCAGCTGCATCATAATATTTAGATGCATCTAAATTAGGATTTGCCATATGACGCACATAGTTTCTATTGTCTGATTTTATCATTTCTGGTGTAAAAGTCATCTTAATCGGATTGGCATCGTTCATCTTATAGCGAAGCTGATTGATATACCAATCTACTCCAAGCAAACTCAAATTGACAATTCTGATATCTGTACGTACCTCTTCTACTTCTTGTGCATACCAAAGTGGATAAGTATCATTGTCACCTTGTGTAAATATAATTGCATTTTGCTCACAAGATTCTAAATAGTTAGTAGCAAAATCTATAGATGTACTACGTCCTCCTCTATTGTGGTCATCCCAACCTTGTGTTCCCATCAAGAATGGCGCAACCAAGCAGATAAGTGTTGCTCCTACTGCGACCAATTTACCATCTACTTTGTCGCGTAGCATGGTATAAAAACCCATCACAGACATCCCTATAAACATAGCATATGCAAAGAAAGAACCGACCAAAGTATAATCTCTTTCTCTTGGCTCTATAGGGGGCTGATTACTGTATATAATAAAGATAACTCCTGTCGTCAAGAACATCACCATCAAAGCAACGCCTAATCGCCAGTTGGTTTTAAACAAAAAGAAAATACCCAACAATCCTAACAAGAATGGTATCATGTAGAATTTGTTATTTGCCATATTGCCTGCTCTTACAGGAGACAAGTCTGCTTGTCGCCATGAAGGATTTCCCCAAAGTGTAGTGTTATCATCTATAGCATTGATACCTGTTATCCAACCACCTTCGCTATTGGCATATGTACCTTGTACATCATTTTGCTTACCTGAAAAATTCCACATAAAATAGCGCATATACATATACCCTATCTGGTAGTTGAAAAAATAACTAAGATTGTCAGACATCGTCAGCGCATCTTTGATACGATAACGTGAAGCGCCATAAGGACCTACATCTTCTGCATTTTGGGTGTTATATATCTCCATTGCTTGTTGTGCCATGTATAACTCATCATTTTTAAAAACAGAAGATACTTTCTCGCCTTTATACTTATCATACACATAAAAATCTGGCTGCAACCATGTACGATAACCATCTAATTTGGCAGCATCTTGCCAAACTCCTAGTCTAGGGAAAAGCATTAGGTCTTTTTCTTCAAAAGTATAGTCAAATTTTTCACCTACTATTTCATATTCATCATCTCCTTTAGCATACTTATCAGTCATGCCTACTTTTTTAATCTGGCTACCCTCTTTTACCATATCATACTGATCTACATTGTATGCAGGTCCTTTGAGCAATGGACGCTCTCCGTATTGCTCACGGTTGAGATAAGAAAGCATCGTAAAAGGATCAGAAGGTCTATTCATATTGATAGGCGTATTGGCAGTAGAACGTATAGGTACTATCATAAAAGAAGAATACCCTATCACTAGCACCAATATACTCATTGAGATTGTATGCAAATACTGTTTGCCTGACTGTGCACTGAAAAATACTGCAGCAAGTAATCCTAATGCAATTATAGCAGTCATAGTCCAAACTCCTGAATTGAAAGGCAGTCCTATATTATTGACAAACAATAAATCCACTTCTGCATAAATAGCAGGAATTCCTGATATAATCCCTTTCATAATAAAACCTACGACTAGAAAAGATAAACCAAAAGCAGCAAGGAAACCAAAGACTGTAGGTTTAAACTTCTTGAAGTAGATAATAATAGCAGCAAAAGGAATCACTAGCATACTCAACAAGTGGACACCAGTAGAAAGTCCTATCATAAATGCAATAAGTACAAGCCATCTATCTGCTCTAGGACTATCATCTGCATCCCATTTCATAATTGCCCATACTACAAATGTCATAAAGAACATAGACAATGCATATACTTCACCTTCTGTAGCTGAAAACCATAGAGAATCTAAAAAAGTACAAGTCAATCCCGCCACAAGTCCACTTCCTAATGTAGCTAGTATATTACCTTTCGTATATTCTTCTGCTTTTTGGAGTAAAAATTTTCTAACTACAGCTGTCGTAGACCAAAAACAGAACAAAGCAACAAATGCAGTAGATATGGCTGAAAGAAAATTGACCATCAAGCCTATTTTAGTCACATCATTAAAAGCAAACAATGAAAAAACACGCCCTATCAAAATAAATACGGGTGCTCCCGGAGGGTGAACTACTTGTAGCTTATATGCTCCTGCGATAAACTCACCACAATCCCAAAAACTACCCGTCTTCTCCATTGTAAGCATGTAGGTAACCAATGCGACAGCAAAAACTATCCATCCTAATATATTATTGAGTCTTTTATATGATGCTATTCCATTCATATTTTTCTGTTTTGAAAATTTGCCCAAAGATATAAAATAAAGGCGTAGTTTAAATTTTGTTTAACACTTACTAACCCACATCTTTCAAACTCCATTAAAATTAGGTGATTTTGCAGAGCACATAACACTTAAAGACATTCGTCTTTAATAGAAAAAACAGTGCACTAAAGCACCTCCAATCGCTATCAAAACTAAAACTTGTCATTTTTTTAAATAATTATAGAGAATTGATTTGGAAAATTAGATAAAAGCATTTTATCTTTGCGCTCTATTTTGGCTCATGGTGTAATTGGCAACACGTCTGTTTTTGGTACAGAAGAGTCCAGGTTCGAGCCCTGGTGAGCCAACTGAAATGTAAAAGCTGTCCTATTTATCTAGGGCAGCTTTCTTGTTTTGAGCCTACCAAACCCTTTCAAATATTGAGTATACTAATTCACACTTTAGCATGACTATTTTGATACCTCACTACCCTCAACTCACAAAAAAAATAAGTCAACCCATTTAAAAAAGGGTAAAACGTAAAAAACAATTAAAATTCTTTTAGTTTTAAATTAAATGAACTACTATAAAAAAACTATATAAAACATTCAATGCTATTAGGTTATACAAAATTTAAACACACATTGATATAACTAATAAAAAGTTAGGTTTTTACCATTTTTTACTTAATTTTGAAAAGATTTTTAATAAAATGATTTATATGAAAAAAATATTTACACTTATACTAATTATTACAGGAACATCTCTTTTTGCACAAAATGAGTTATATATTAGTGGTGATAACACTATAAATGCTGCATCTCCTGATGTGTATGTAGATGGTAAAGATGGTACAAACCCTACTCTATTTGTGGCGGGTGATGTTATAAATAATCAAGGGCAATTTCACAATGTAATAGGAGAAATAGAGCTTACAGGCGATTTCACCAATACAGCAGATGGAACAAATGCTAAGTATGAAAGCACAGGAATAGAACGATTCTCGGGCAATACAAATTCGACTGTTTTTGGCACAATGAATGGGATACTGCTTGTTAATAATTTTTATGATTTAAAATTAGACAAAGATGCTGTTGCTGATAGACTTAATTTAGCAGTCAATACGAATGTGAGAAATATATTAGATTTTGAAAGTAATGGTATTATAAGAACAGATGTATCTTCAAATGGTGATAATGGTAGTTCGTATGCAAACGAGTTATATATACTCAATAGTGCAGGAACGAGTACTACTATCACAGGTGGGGCAACTGGGGCAAACGAAGGAGATAACTACATTGAAGGAAAACTTCGTCATCAGATAAATGGGGCAAACACTTATTTCCTCCCTATAGGTATAGAACCAGGATCCGTAGATGCAGGAACGCAGCCTGTAAATCTTGTTTTTACAGCAGCTGACAATACAGATATTGTTGCATTTTTTGAACCTCAAACTCAAGGTTTAAATAATAGTGGAGTAGTTTATTATGATGTAGGAGAAGATCCTACAGCAGGAACAGTAGACAATCTTGATGATTGTGCAGGAACTGCAGATGGTATACTAGACCGATTAAACTTAGATATTAATCAAGGTTATCAATGGCAAGTCAATAATGGAGGTGCAGGTACTACTTTCGACTATAGTGTCACAGTACATCCAAGTAGTGGAGCAGACATAACAGCTACTAATGCAGGAACATATGGTTGTAATAATGTAATGCTCAGATACTTAGCAAAAAATGGAAATGTAGGAGGAGATGGAGTAACAATATTACCAGGTACACCTGACTGGCCTGGGGTAGCTGGATACCAAGTAGCTCCTACCGGAAATACGATTTCAAGTCAAACTAGTTTTTCTACATTTAGACTTCACTCCGTTGCTCCGTCTAGTGTTACACTTCCAGTAGAGTTATTATCATTATCTGCTGATGGAATAGCAGATCAATATATCCAAGTAGACTGGGCTACTGCATCAGAGATAGACAATAATGGATTTGAACTCCAGAGAAGTAAAGATGGAGAAAATTTTGAAACGATATCATGGATAGAAGGTAGCGGAACAACTACTGCAATTCAAAATTATCGCTATGACGATAAAAATGTAGAGCAAAATGTAGTCTATTACTATCGCCTCAATCAAATAGATTTTAATGGAGATTATGAGCACAGTAATATAGTAGCTGCAAAAATTAATGAAAAAAGAGAGTTTGATGTATTGATTTATCCAAATCCGAGTAAAGATGCTGATCTAATTACTATGCAAGTAAATAGTTCTATAGAAGATGAAGCACTAATACAAGTATATAGTGTACAAGGAAAAATAATCACTACAACAAATGTAGATTTACAAAAAGGTCAAAATAGTTTTAGTCTTGATAACAGTCAACTTGCACCTGGTAATTATTTTGTAAAAATAGCCACTAAAGAAAATACTCACTCTGAGCATATTACAATATATAAATAAACAATTAAGAAACGAATAGAAAATATAAAAACGATCAATTATGAAAAAAATATTACTCACATTAATAATTATCTGCAGTGTAGGAATAGCGTTTGCCCAAAATGTAGGTATAGGAACAGCTACTCCAAGTCAAAAACTTGATGTCGATGGATGGATACAAGTAGGTGATGAAACAACAGGAACTACAGGCGAAGCAGGAACAGTAAGATACAACGATACAGATGATGTCATGGAATGGCATGATGGGACTACATGGCACAGATTTAGTAGTGATGTAACTTCACCTACAGAAGATGAAACAGCTACTAATTTACCAGATGCAACAGTGCCAGTTACT
Organism: Chitinophagales bacterium; assembly: GCA_049614465.1. GTDB lineage: Bacteria > Bacteroidota > Bacteroidia > Chitinophagales > UBA8649 > JBMZDS01. Next base: position 722 of record JBMZDS010000041.1, on the reverse strand, counting down.
CCTCCAGCGTGTACAAACCCTCCAGCATCTGTAGGATCTAGCAACCCTGGAGCTGACATTAATGATGCTAATGACCCTACTGATGTTATTGCTGTTGCAGGATTGACAGGTGTTGTATGTGAAGTAGAAGTAGAGGTAAACATAACACATACATGGATGTCAGATTTGAGTCTCTCATTGACTAGCCCTGATGGGACTATTATCGATCTTTCAAGTGGTAATGGAGGGAACAATGCTGGAACAGCTGCCTATATTGACACTCGATTTGATGATGATGCTGGAACTGCTGTAACAGCAGGAGGAGCTCCTTTTACAGGTACTTTTAGACCTGAGGTAGCCTTATCTTCTTTTGATGGTGAAACAGCCAATGGAAATTGGACACTATCTATTGTTGATGGTGCAGGAGGAGATGATGGTACTTTTAATTCTTGGGAGTTATTCGTATCTGCTTCGGCTCCCGCTACGCCAACATGGACTAAAGTAGGCGAAGCATCTATAGAATATAAGAATGGAACAGCTATTATTGTACAATCAACTTATTCTGCTGATGCGGCTAGTAGTGATGGGATTGTTACAGCTTTGACTAGAGGGACTGCTGCCGCTGCTGCAACATCTCCTGGTGCGACTCCTCCAGGCACAGTATTGGGTTATGCATCTGATTCTCCAAATGATGGAGCAAGTAATACTTGGATTTCAACGAGTATTAATAATAGAGATGTAAG
>JBMZDS010000040.1:0-9707 GCA_049614465.1 Chitinophagales bacterium | reverse complement strand
CATAAATATCAAGCCCTCTAGTACTATATAAATAAACAGAAAATCCATTGAGCAAAATCCAATACACCCAACCTTCTAGTACTTTTTGTGCTTCAAGATAAGTCGCGATAAATGCAAAAATGGTAGAAAAAGCATCCAAAAAAGGAGCTTCTGCATCAGTATAGTTACTAAAAGCTGAGCCCAACCCGAAACTTAACAATACACCTAGTATGATTAATAAAATATGACGTTGTATCGCCCATCTTTTGACAGGCACAGTCTTATTTTCTTCCTTTTTCTTTGACCAATACATCCAACCATACACACCCATAACAACGTAATATGTATACAAAATAGCCTCTGAATACAGCTTTGTCTCGACAAAAAGATAAATACTCAAAAGAGAACTAATAATCCCAAATATCCAGCAAGCGATTTTTTCATTTATCATCAGAAAAAGATAAATCAATCCTGTAATGACAGCAACAATTTCAATATACAAATTGAGATTTTCCATTTTTTGTTTTTAGATTCCACAAAGATTAAAAAAGTTCTTCTATATTTGCCACCGATATGAAAACTATACAAACATATAATCTAGGATTGGTTGTGTCATGTGCACAATCTGAAAAGGCTAGTATGTTTTCCTAAATAGAAACAATAACACTCGATATACACGACCGTAAGCCTTTAAAACGCTTGCGGTTTTTTTATGTCCAAAAATATATAAAATGAGAAATTTAAACAGCTTATTAAATCTACTTTCTAAGTGGAAAGCACAATACATAGGAGCAATACTCCTATTGATATTTGGCATATTCTTTCGTTCATTAGAACCTATGATTATTCAGATATTAGTAGACTATGTATTGCCATTTTTTACCAATATTGAAATGGAAAAAATGAGCGATTCTGCTCAAATAATGATTGATTTATTACCCGACATTGAAGATAGTAGTCCAAAAAAATTCTTATTAGCTCTAGCCTTACTTTATATCATTTTTGCAGTTTGTAGAGGGATCCTAGTATTGATAGCCAAAGCACTCAATGCAGATGCATCTGAAAGTGCTATCAAACAGCTACGGGATAAAATATTTGGACATATTCAACGATTGCCAATGGCATACTTTTCTAGCTCAAAAACTGGAGAAATGACACAGCGTGCTACAGGAGATATCGAAACGGTAAAGCGTTTTTTGATGAATCAAGTAGTAGAAGTAATTCGATTGTCTGCCATTTTCATCTTCTCATTCATCATGATGTATAGAGCCAATTCGAACTATGCATTGCTTGCCATCACATTTGTACCTTTTATCATTATTAGTACATATATTTTCTTTAAAAAAGAGAAAAAAATATGGCGATTGCATGAAGATGAAAGTGATAAACTCAATAATCTCACACAAGAAAATCTCAATGGGATACGAGTTGTAAAAGCATTTGCACAAGAAGAAAATGAAATAGATCGCTTTGAAAAACAAAACAAAAATAAATTCAACATTGCTATAGAACATGCAAAACTGCATACTTTTTTCTGGCCATTTGCTGATATTTTGGTACATGGACAGATTATATTATCCATTATAGCTGGAGGTATTTTTGCCGTAAAAGGATTTATCACGATAGGCGAACTGATGAGTTTTTATACCTATGCTATTATGGTAGCTTGGCCATTAAGACAGGCGAGTCGTGTTGTATCCGAGATGGGAATGGCTTTGGTAGCAATGGATAGAATACAACACATTTTGGATGCGGAAGAAGAGGACATGCAAGGTGCTATTTTTTCGCAAAAAATCAAAGGAAACATTGAATTTCGCAATGTAAGTTTTCGCTATAGTGAGCAAGAAGAATGGGCACTACAAAATGTCAATTTTAAAATAAATGCAGGAGAAAATGTAACAATATTTGGCCCTACAGGTGCAGGAAAGAGTACTATCATTAAACTCTTGATGCGCTTATACGAACCTACATCAGGAGAAATATTCATTGACAATATAGCGATTAAAGAAATTGCCAAAAAGGAAGTACGCCAACATGTGGGAGTTGCACTACAAAAGGCTTTTTTATTTTCAAATTCTATAGAAAAAAATATTGGCTACGTAGATAATGAGCCTGATTTTTCGATAGTAGAATCTAAAGCAAAAACAGCCGGATTAGGACAAGTTAATATTGACTTTGTGGAAGGATTTGAAACGAAAGTAGGCGAAAAAGGAGTATCACTTTCTGGTGGGCAAAAACAAAGGGTTTCTCTTGCAAGAACACTCTACTCCAATCCATCAATTTTGATATTAGATGATGTAACTTCTGCAGTTGATACCATCACCGAAAGTGAAATACTGCAAGGGCTAAAAGAAGAAGGTAAACGTACTTGTCTCAACATCACACACCGATTGAGTGCGACACCTTTTGCAGATAAAATAATGGTAGTAGAAAATGGTACAATCACAGGACTAAGTACACATAATGAGATGTGCAAGGAAAATAAATATTATAGTCAAATCAACGCAATACAACTATCCCTAGAAGAGGAAATAGACCAAGCATAAGTTTTGACAAAAAAAGAAAATAATGGAACAAAACATACATCAAGACGAACAGTTTGCAAAAACGGACACATTACTGCCGTTTTTGAAACGCATTTTTGGGCATGCTAAAAAAAGCTACCCAAAGTATTTCTGGGGACTAGTAGTGACAGTGTTAATAGTAGCTTTAACAGATGCTTCATTTATCAAAATATGGGGAGACTATATTGATGCACTTGTCGTACCAGAAATCGCTTTATCGCAGAGCGAAAATTATACTTTTTCATTCCAAAAATTCATGCCATTTGTATGGATTTATATCACTTGGATGCTGATTATGGCTGTCGGTGTTATGGGATTTGTATGGTGTGCAGAGCAAATAAAAGAACGGGTAGTTTACGATTTGAGAGAGCAAATGTTTACAAAATTGCAACGTCTCTCTTTTAGCTATTATGACAAATCTGCTATTGGTTGGCTAGTATCTCGTATCACATCAGATGCAGATAGAGTAGTCGAATTAATCTCATGGGGTTTTGTGATGGTCGTATGGGGGCTTGGTATGGTAGCAGGCTCTTTTGCATTTATGTTTAGCATCAACTACAAACTAGGATTTATCGTCCTTTCTGTTTTTCCAGTTTTGCTTTTTATTGCTGTAAAAATAAGAATACTTGTACTCAAATATGCTAGACAAGCTCGCAAGCAAAATAGTGAATTGATCGCCTATTTTATCGAACATATCAATGGTGTAGTTGTCAATAAATCAATGGTGCAAGAAGACAAGGCAACTGACAATTTCAAAGAGGTAAGCTACAAGATGAAGCAATATTCGTACAAATCTGCGTTCTATACAGCTATGTATGTTCCTGTTGTTATTATGTCTGGCTCGATAGCGGCTGCGATGGTCATCTTTTTTGGAGGATTGGATGTCTTGTATACAGGATTGACTATTGGTGTACTGTCTTCATTTTTTGGCTATGCACGTAATATTTTTGAACCTATTTTTGATATTTCTCGCTTCTACGCAATGGCACAGGACAGCCTTTCTGCTGGTGAGCGTATCTTTTCTTTGATAGATGAAAAAATAGATATTCAAGACGCAAAAGATACTTTAGATTTCAAAGCAATCAAAGGAGATATCGAATTTCAGAATGTAGATTTTTACTACGACAAAGAAAAATCTATTTTGAAAAGTTTTGATCTCAAAATAGAAGCAGGACAAAGCATCGCACTCGTAGGTCCTACTGGACATGGTAAAACGACCTTAACAGCGCTCATCAATAGATTCTATGAACCAAAATCTGGTCAGTTATTGATAGATGGAATTGATTATCAAGAACGAACATTGCATAGTCTTCGCTCACAGATGGGAGTGATTTTGCAAAGCCCTCATCTTTTTTCTGGGACAGTGAGAGAAAATATTCTTTTTGGTGTAAGAGGAACTCAAGAAAGCGAGCAAACCAATGAACAAATAAAATCTTTGCTTACACAAATAGGTGCAGATAGTCTAATCGCTAAACTCGACATGGAAGTAGGCGAAGAAGGGAACAATCTCTCTAATGGAGAACGACAACTCGTATCTTTTGCGCGAGCAGTGGTGAAAAATCCTGCGATATTGATACTAGACGAAGCGACTTCATCTATAGACACTATGACCGAAGCAAAAATTCAAGAAAGTATTCGAGAGATAATCAAGGATAGAACTTCTATCATAATAGCGCACCGACTTTCTACTATAAAGAATTGTGACAAAATCGTAGTAATAGAAAATGGCGCAGTAAAAGAACAAGGCAATCATGATGAATTGATAAAGGCAAAAGGACATTATCACAACTTATACATGAAACAAAGAAGAGAAATTGGGACAAAAAGTTAAAAAACAAAGATTTTGCAATAACAGGAAAAAAGACCCGTTCAAACAAAAAAACAGCAAAGCCTATATTCAATATTTACTTTTTTCTAACGCTAAAAAAACAATATCATGAAAAAAGTATGTCTAATTATTTTATGTGCAATCCTATTCAATTATAGTAATGCTCAAGAAGAAAACGAAAAAGGGAAAAAAGTAATTAATCCTTTATCAAAGAACTATATAGGCTTTAATACTGCTCCTATTTTTGTTGGTCTCTTAAATGGAGAAAACTTTGATGCTGAATGGAAAATCGCTTACAAAAGAAATGTAGGTGTAAATCCTCATTTTCTTAGAATATCATATAGTTACATTAATCAAAATCAAAGACGATATTATTACACTGATGAACTCAATCATTTATACTACACCAACTCATCATTAATACCAAGAAATATTAATGATTCAACTGTAGTTTATGAAGGTTTTTACAAGAATAATAATAATCTACATGCCATTAAGATAGGATACGAATACCAAGTAAAACTTGGAAAGAAAAAAAGTATCTCTCTAAACTTTGGGGGAGATGTCATATTAGGAGCAAAAGGAGGAAAAACATTCTACAGAAATGATACGATTATTCATTCCAATTCGATTGAAGAAACACAATTTATTCATAGTGATTTTAAAGTAGTAGATGGTTTTGATTTTGCTATTGGGGGATCACCTTTTGTAGCAGTTGGTTTTCCGATTAGAAAAAGATTTGACATTACTTTTGAGATGATGTTTGATATGGTGCATTACAAATCTAATGTCCCAGTAACTGACAATCAAAGTATCAGGATAAACTCATTTGATGTATACTACAGACCTAGTCTGATGCTCAATTATCGATTTGGACAATAAAATAGATTACATAACGAGACTAACTAATGACGTAAGTATTATTTCCTTACGTCATTTTTTATGTACAACAGCAATTATTTTCATGTCTTTTATAAAACTTCAATAATTCAGACTAAATTTAGCCTTAGAATGAACAATAATCGATACATCCACAAACAAGGGCGCTACTTCTCTCCTGCTATTTTATTTTTTGCCTTTTGCGCTTTTGCTTTTCCTATCTACATTTTCTTTTATTTCCAAGATGCTAGTTTTTTATTCCTTTCTCCTATAGCTGCATTATTTTTTGTCCCTAGCCAAAGTTTTGAAGTTGACTTTAGTAATAAACAATGTCGAGATTGCACTCGATTTTTTCGATCTGAATGGGGCGAATGGGAAAGTCTTGCTCACATCAAGCACATTACTGTCAAAACACAGACAATGAAACTTACCTACGAAGAAGATGAAAGGAGAATAGAAAAATATATCGTGTATTTTTACAGTCAGGATAGACAAAACATTGAAGTAGATGAATTTTATGAACTTGATAAAGCATTTGATATTGCGTTCAAGATTTCTAATGGACTAGGCATAAAAGTCTGGGATGCCACATCAAGACCTGGTCGATATATTGTAGCGTAGTTCGTAGAATCTATCTTTGAATTGAAAACAAAAAGAATTATTTTTACAAAAACAGGAATCTTCCTACACTAAAAATTATGAAAAGATTATTTACCCTAATGATTCTAGCAAGCTGTCTATACGCGTGTGATTTTAGCCCTAAAGAAATCATAGAAGAAGCTACGTCAGAAGAAGTTCGCTCCACTACAGACAATCCTTTGTATAATGATCTAATGATGCCTGTATCAGGACAAGTATTTAGAGGTGCAGATTTTGACATGAGTAGAAATGAAATTTATACCCTTGAATCTAACAGAAGTACAGTTACTCTTTATAGTGATGAAAATGAAGAAGAATTGATCTTCACTACCGACATGGGAAAAGACATTCTCAATTTTGCAGACATTACTTATCGATTTGACGAACAAGGACTATACAATATAAAGGTAGAAACTTACGCCACATCTTCGAAAATTGCAGATGAAGTATATCATCAAATAATAGAACACTACACTTCCCTGTATGGAGAACCTACAATAGCAGAAGATGGGTATGATGAATTTTATGCTGTAGATAAAAACACAGGTTATGATTATCGTATTTCTATATTAAACATTACTGACCTTGAAGAAAGTTTCGGAATGTATATGTATTTTGACTTGATATAGTAAAGTACACTGTCAAAAAGAAAAGTCCTTGCAAATTCTTTAATGCAAGGGCTTCCTTTTTCTATAAATACTACTTTTCTTATTTCAGCATATAAGTAATCAATGTATGCAACTCCGAAGGATCAGCTACAGTAGTAGGATCATTTGTATATTCTTCTACTACTAAATATGACTCTAGTCCATTAGCAATGATATACTCGTTGATAGCTACATGTGAATCATAAGCAGCGGCATAATCTCCATAATAATCTAACTGAACAGCCTTACCCGCTTCCGTAGTGAAAACTTCCATTCCATCTGCAACATTTGCAGGTGCTTCTGCTACAGGTATTACAGCAGCGATGTCTGTAGTCATTGTCTCCTCATCCCATGAGTAGTACAATGCACTAGGAGCTCCCCCTTCCATTTGTACACCAGCGCCCATAATAGCACCATATTTTTCTCCAAAAAATGTACTTAAAGCATCCATTCTTACCACTTCACGAATACCAACATATGTTTTTGCAGCTACTTCAACTTCTCTAATATCATAAGTAGTAGATGCAGGCATATTAGCCGCTTCCTCTTCTGATATTCTTTTGATATTACCTAGTCCTTGGTCAAATGTTTCTATCATCATTTGCTCCATTCCCATTAGTAAAATCATACCTCTCATGAAAAACCCTGGAGGATCTCCATCCATTCCCCATGCTACATGTGTACTACCATCTTCATTTTCTGTAAATGTCCATGTTCCTCTTGATGGTTGTTCTTGTTCTCCAAACAAAAGATGAGTAGATATAGATTCATTCTCTACTGCATCGACTATTTCTAGCGAACCAGCACCTGACATTCTACTCTCACCTACCCATGAATAGTATGCTCCAATCCCTCTTGTGACTTCTCCATAAGTAACTTCTAATGTAGAATCATTTTCTGCCCAAGGTGACCATTTTTCCCAGTTCTTAAATTCAACTACTTGATTGTATACTAGATTTTTAGGTGCATTAACATCAATTTCTCTTGTGACATCAAAATCTTTAGGTCCCATAGCACAAGCTACGATATAAGCGACAAGTAGAACTCCTACTATCCCTCCAATAATTTTTACTGCTTTCATTTTTTTAGTTTTTAGGTTTAAAAATTAAGCTATAAAAATACAAAAAAATCAATAAAGTTCATCGTAGAAGCTAGTCTCACCGTAGGTATCGTTGAGTATTTCATAAACAACATGATGGTAATCAGCAAATTTAGGTAAGTTATTATGCCCCCCTTCTTTGATACGAATTAAGTTGGTTCGTTTGTTTTTCTTCGCAAGATTTGCAGCATGATGATAAGGAATCAATCTATCTTTTACTCCATGAATGATATAAATAGGGCATTTTACATTAGGAATAAACTGGTCTGTCCGTATATGATACTTAAGCAAGGACATAGCAGGTATAAAAGGAAAAAATCGCTTCACCAAATGATACATACTGTAATAGGGTGAATCTAATATTAATTTCTTTGGATTGTTTCGGCCAGCTATACTAGCCGCAAAACCTGAACCAATAGAACGACCGTAAATAATGATATTTTTCTCTTTATATCTCCGAAGCAAAAAATTGTAGGCAACTTGGCAATCTGCATGAAAGTTTTTCTCAGATCTTTTCCCTCTACTTTTGCCAAATCCTCTATAATCAAACACAAAAAAATCATAGCCTTTACTCAAAAAATCTCTTGAAAACTTTCCCCAGCCTTTGATACTTCTTGTATTTCCTTTAAAATAAAAAACAACTCCTTTACTATTGGGCATTTTAAAATGTAATCCATTAAGTATCGCACCATCATCAGTATCTAGGTGGATTTCTTCAAAAGGATATTTGAATTTATATTTAAAATTGAGTGGTAATTTTTCGGGATGAAAAAAGAATAACTCTTGCACACTATATATAATGATACACAAGCCAAGATAGCAAAGCGCAGTAATTCCTATGATTTCCAAAAAATTCACGCAAGGAAAATAGTACAAATTTCGCTACTAATATAATTTTCTACTATTTTCAGGGCAAAATAAGAAGAATGAAAAATTTTAAGGATAAAATAGTCGTAATCACAGGAGCTGGTTCTGGTATGGGAAGGGCTTATGCCATAGAATTTCAAAAACTAGGCGCAAAACTCGCTTTGAATGATTTTGATGAGAAAGCATTAAGCGAAACAATAAATATTCTCACTGAGATGGGTAGTACTATTATATTCCATAAAGTCTTTGATGTCTCAAAACGAGATGCTGTTTTTTCTTTTGCCGAAGAAGTTAAAAACGCAATGGGCAATGCACATGTAGTAATAAATAATGCGGGAATTGAAGGCGTTACAGAACCCTTAACAGAGCACAAGGAAGGCGATTTTGAACGAATCATGAATGTCAATTTTTATGGTGTATTATATGGATGTCAAGCATTTTTACCCCAGCTACTCGCTAATGATGAAGCTGCGCTTGTAAATGTTTCTAGTCTTTTTGGACTGATAGGTGTACCGCACTTAACAGATTACTGTGCTAGCAAATTTGCCGTAAGAGGGCTGACAGAATCTCTCATGGTAGAACTTCATGATACCAATGTAAGTGTGCATTGTGTTCATCCCGGTGGCATCAATACGAATATTGCTCGTCATAAGAATGGACAAGAGTTTGCAAAAAAGCACCTAACGACTTCTCCTGAAAAAATAGCAAAACATGTCATTAAATGTATTCGCAAAAAGAAAGCAAGGATTGTATATGGTAGTGGTGCATTGACTGGTTGGTTTGGAAGTAATTTTGTCCCTCTCAACATTCTAAAGAAAATTATTTTTCGAGAAATGAAAAACGTAGTATAAATAAGACTAAAACAAAAAAACTCCAACTATAAAGTTGAAGTTTTAAAGTGAGCCAGTCAGGATTCGAACCTGAGACCGCCTCCTTAGAAGGGAGGTGCTCTATCCAGCTGAGCTACTGGCCCATTTTTGTTTTATATATTCTTTACCTACTCCACTTTTAAGATACTTTTCTCGTTTTCGAGCATCAATTCGCGTTGGTATTTCTTCAAAGAAAAACAAACTCCATGGTCTATATCCCTTTGTAGATTTAGTATATCCATTATTATGTTCTTTCAATCGTTTTTTTATATTTTGAGTAAAACCAACATAAAATCGCCAGTGATTATTACTCTTTAGAACATAAACATAATACAT
>JBMZDS010000039.1:0-9721 GCA_049614465.1 Chitinophagales bacterium | reverse complement strand
TTCATTAGGGTTTATATTGTAGAATTGACTTTCTACTATTGATTCTTTAAAAGGATCAGTATCGCTTATTTTTATTGTATCAGTATTTTTTTGACAAGAAAACAATAATATTAGTAGTCCTAAAAGCAAAATCGTGATATATCTCATAGCGTATTTTTTCTAGTTAATACCTCTACTGTGAAAAGGTAACCCACTGTTGAAAAATAAATCTTCAAAACTATAACTCCATATTAAGACAATATTTTACCTTTACGGTAGATGAGTTATATTGTATCGGCAAGAAAATATAGACCACAAACTTTTGAAGATGTCGTAGGGCAGGAGCAAATCACTAATACGCTCAAGCGTGCTATTGAGAGTGATCATTTGGCGCAGGCTTTTTTGTTTTGTGGACCTAGAGGAGTGGGCAAGACGACATGTGCACGTATTCTCGCTAAAGCAGTCAATACAGGGCAAACCGAAAAACTCGGAGAGATAGACGAAGATTTCTCTTTCAATATTTTTGAGTTGGATGCCGCTTCAAACAATAAGGTCGATGATATGCATCAGCTCATCGCTCAAGTGCGCATACCTCCACAGACGGGTAAGTATAAGATATATATTATTGATGAGGTACACATGCTTTCGCAAGCTGCCTTCAATGCTTTTTTGAAGACACTTGAAGAGCCACCAGCGTATGCGATTTTTATCTTGGCGACAACTGAAAAGCACAAGATTTTGCCTACGATATTATCTCGTTGTCAGATTTATGACTTTCGCAGAATATCTGTCAATAGTATCGTTGCTCATCTGAAAAATATAGCACAACAAGAAAATATAACAGTAGAAGATGACGCTCTTCATATCGTAGCCGAAAAAGCCGATGGAGCATTGCGTGATGCGCTTTCTATTTTTGATAGATTAGTGAGTTTTGCAGGTGACAATCTGACTTATGATGCAGCAGTTTCTGCGCTGAATGTTTTGGATTATGATTACTTTTTTCGCTTGACAGAGATGTTGACGACCCAAGATATTTCTTCGGCTTATCTTTTATTTGATGAAGTGTTGAATAAAGGATTCGAAGCCAATCATTTTGTACAAGGATTTAGTGAGCATTTGCGCAATTTATTGGTGTGTAAAGACAAAAAAACACTTTCATTATTGGAAGTAAGTGAGGCTTTGAAATCTCGCTATGAAGAACAAGCAGATATTACACCATTGGTTTTTATTGTCAATGCGCTCAATCTCGCTTCTGACTGTGATGTCAATTATGCCGCTAGTCAAAACAAACGACTACTCGTAGAACTTATGCTGATGAAAATTGCATATCTACAGCAAGCGTTGAAAGGTGAAAATCTTTCTGTCAAAAAAAAAAGCCTAGTTTAGCTGCTTTTCAAGCTGGCAGTCCACAGTCCACAGTTGATAGCCCTCAACCTTCGGTTGAAATGCAGGGTGTAAAAACTGTAAATGAAGAGGTTAAAGCACCAAATGTTGAGGGAAAAACCATCGATCATCGACCATCAACTAATGAGACATCGACTAAAAATATACCATCAAACATCACGTCAAAAACTCCGAAAAAAAATACTTTCAGTCTAGCCGATTTAGAAAAAGAAGCAGAAACAGTAACTCAAAAAGTCAAAGAAGAGACCAAAGAGGAAGAAACTACTGTTATCAATAAAGAAGATTTATTAGAGTTTACGTTACAAAATTTATATTCTGTTTGGCAAAAAATGTTGCAAAAATTTGCACAAAGTGAATTGAAGAGTTTGCAGGAAATGCTCAATGATAAGCAACCAGAAATAGAAAGTAATGCTATCACGCTAGAATTGGACAGTCAAGTAGAAAAACAATATGTAGAAAAGAATATGCTACATGTATTGCGATTTATGCGCTCTATGATGATTGTGCCTGAAAAGGGAATTGTGATAAATGTAAACGAGAGTGAAGAAAATCGAAAGATAATCTTGAACCAAAAAGATAAATACAAAAAACTCATTGAGAAAAATCCAGCCTTGAAAGATTTGAAAGACGAATTGGGATTGGAATTAGAGTTGTAACTTAAAGCAATAACGTCATTCCGTAAAATTAAGTCATGATAATGACGAAATTTATACAGAATCTCGCTAAAACTTATATTGTATTCATACTTAAAAGATAAAATTATGAAAAAACTATTATTTCCTTTTCTAGCGATGTTGGTATTGCTTATCGCTTGTGATTCGAATACAGAAGAAAATACAGTTGTCGAATATGGGCATGATTTTGTAACCGTAGAAAATGATCCTACAGGAACACTACAGTACACACTTGAAAATGGTTTGACAGTTTATCTTTCTGTCAATGAACTAGAACCAAGAATCCAAACTTTGATAGCCGTACGTGCAGGTTCAAAATATGACCCGGCGGAGACAACAGGTCTTGCGCATTACTTAGAGCACATGGTTTTTAAAGGGACGCATGAAATAGGTACAAAAGATTGGGAGTCAGAAAAAGTACTGCTTGATATGATAGCAGAAACTTATGAAGCGCATCGTAACACTGATGATGAAGCAGAAAAAGCAATTTTGTATGCCAAAATTGATAGTTTGTCATATGAAGCATCAAAATTTGCAATAGCGAACGAATATGATAAAATGATTTCTTCATTAGGAGCAAAAGGAACAAATGCGTACACATCTAACGATGAAACAGTTTATATCAATGATATTCCATCGAATGAATTGGAGAAATGGATGAAAGTCGAAGGCGAGCGTTTTCAGACTTTAGTATTGCGTTTATTCCATACAGAATTAGAGACAGTGTACGAAGAATTTAACCGTTCACAAGACTCTGACAATCGTTGGGTATATCAAGAAGTAATGGAAGGACTTTTACCCAATCATCCTTATGGTACGCAGACAACTATCGGAATAGGAGAACATTTGAAAAATCCTTCTATGTATAATATTCACAATTATTTTGACTCGTATTATCGGCCAAATAATGTGGCGATTTGTTTGTCGGGAGATTTAGATCCTGATGCGACTATAGATATGATAGAGCAGTATTTTGGTGCATGGGAAAATAAAGAAATCCCTGCATTTGAAATGCCAGCAGATGAAGAATTGACTACGCCTATCACAAGGGAAACTTTTGGGCCACAGCAAGAAATGGTGTATCTCGGATTCAAATTCGATGGAGCAGGCAGTGAGGAAGCAATGATGATACAAATAATAGACATGTTACTTGCCAATAACCAAGCAGGATTAATGGATATTAATTTGAATCTCAAACAACAAGTTTTAACAGCAAGTTCATTTCCGCAGGTTTTGCATGACCATTCTGTGCATTTTCTATATGGACTACCAAAGCAAGGGCAAACACTCGAAGAAGTGAAAGAATTATTGCTTGGAGAATTGGATAAAATAAAAGCAGGCGATTTTGATGATTGGTTGATAGAAGCGGTTGTCAATGATTTGAAATTGAGTCGTATAAAATCGATAGAATCAAATAGAGGACGTGCTTTTTTGATGGTAGATGCATTTATCAATGAAAGAGATTTTGCCGATGTGATTTTTGAGTTTGACAAAATGGAGCAAATCACCAAAGAAGATATAGTTGCTTTCGCCAATGCGAATTATGGTGAAAACTATGTCGTTTCTTACAAAAGAATGGGTGAAAGCGATAGACATGCAGTCCCAAAACCAAGTATTACGACCGTTGATTTGGATAGAGACGCGCAGTCAGATTTTTTCAAAGAATTTGACGCAATGGCTTCGACTTCTGTTACACCAAAGTTTGTTGATTTTGACAATGATATTGATTTTCAGTCAGTCAATGATATTCCATTTGCTGTAGTAAAAAATGAAAGTAATACATTGTTCAATTTGTATTACATCTTCGATATGGGAAGTGACAATGATAAAGAATTGGCTTTGGCTGTTCAGTATTTGCCTTATCTCGGTACGAGTGAGTACAGTGCAGAAGAATTGAAAAAAGAATTTTATCGCTTAGGATTAGAATTCAATGTGTCGGCAGGAAGAGAGCAAGTCAATGTAAGTTTGTCTGGCTTAGAAAATAACTTTGCGGAAGGCGTGAAATTATTTGAACACGTATTGGCGACTGCTGTAGCGGATGAAAATGTGTATCAAGAATTGGTAGCCGATATTTTGAAAAGTCGAGATGATGCAAAACTAGATAAAGGCACGATTTTGCGTAGCGGATTAGGAAGTTATGCGAAATATGGTGAAGTAAATCCATTTACCAATCGCTTGTCTGCTGACGAATTGATGAATATGGATGTCGAAAAATTGACGGCTTTATTGCACGGATTGGGAGATTTTCAACATAGAATATTCTACTACGGACAGCAAGATACGGAAGAAGTAAAAACCGTTTTGGCAGAAAATCATCAAAAAGGAGCTTGGAATGAATATCCAGTAGCCGTAGAATATCCAGAATTAGCAATGGAGGAAAATCAAGTTTTTTATGTTGATTATGATATGGCGCAGGCAGAGTTGTTTTTGATTTCGAAAGAAGAAAAATTCAATCCAGAATTATTAGCAGCTTCTCAATTGTTCAATGAATATTTTGGTTCAGGATTGTCGTCTATTGTTTTCCAAGAGATAAGAGAAAAACAAGCATTAGCGTATGCCGCATATTCTTATTATTCTGTTCCTAAAAGTAAAGATGAAAGTCACTACGTCAATGCTTATGTAGGCACACAAGTCGATAAACTAGGCGATGCTGTGACGGCTATGTTTGCTATCATGAATGAAATGCCAGAGGCAGAAATGCAATTTGAAGGAGCAAAAGAAGCAACTATCAAAAAGCTAGAAACTGACTGGACAACAGGAGCAGGCGTATATTGGACATACGAGTCAGCGCAGAAAAGAGGATTGGATGAAGATATTCGTGCTACGATATATGAGCAAGTACAGGCGATGACTTTAGCTGATTTGAAAGTATTTTTTGATGCGCATATTGCTGACAAAAACTATAGTATCTGCGTAGTCGGTAGTGAAGAAAATATAGACAAAGAAGTCCTTTCTTCTATGGGAGAATTGCATGAGTTGAGTTTGGAAGAAGTGTTTGGTTATTAGTCTTTTGGTCGATAGTCGATGGTTTGCAGCATAGCTGCTTTTTAGTCGATAGAAAATTTAAACAATGAAAAACTTAACATACACAATCGCTATTTTCACATTGCTTTTTTTCGCTTGCGACAATAATACGACAACAGATGCTGTAACTGTAACCGAAACAGTATCTCAACCAACAGTAGTGACAGCTCCAGAATTTGATGCTGATTCTGCTTATTTATTTGTAGAAAAACAAGTCGATTTCGGCACTAGAGTGCCTAATACAGATACACATGATGCTTGTGGAGACTGGTTAGCAGAAAAACTCAACACTTTTGCAGATACCATTTATTTGCAACAAGCCAAACTAAAAGCATTTGATGGCACATTACTCAATTCTACCAATATTATAGCAGCTTTCAACCCAGACGCAAAGAAAAGAATACTCTTAGCTGCTCACTGGGATACTCGACCTTTCGCAGACCAAGATACTGAAGACGTCATGAAACCTATCTTAGGAGCCAATGATGGTGCAAGTGGTGTCGGTGTTTTAATAGAACTAGCACGTATTCTTAATGAAAATCCTGTTGACGTAGGTGTAGATTTAATTCTTTTTGACTCGGAAGATTACGGTCAACCTGCTTTTAGCAATGACCCATACATGCAGCATTCTTATTGTCTTGGCTCTCAATACTGGGCAACTCAACCACACACTTTAGGCTATTATGCTTCATTTGGCATTCTATTAGATATGGTAGGAGGAAAAAATGCTGTTTTCACAAAAGAAGGTGTTTCTAGATATTTTGCGAGCAATTATTTAGATAAAACATGGAATACAGCGCATTCGTTAGGTTATTCATCTTATTTTTCTATGCAAGAAACGGATGAAATAACAGACGATCATTTATATGTAAACACAATCGCAGGCATTCCTATGCTAGACATTATAGAATATGATGAAAACACAAAGTATGGATTTGGTCATTATTGGCATACACATGACGACAATATGAATGCGATAGATAAAAACACACTTAAAGCAGTTGGACAAACCATCACACAAGTGGTTTATGAATTTGATGAAGGGAGTTTTTAAGCAAAACGCTTATCTAAGGCAAATTTTTCAGGAGAATGTCCTTCCTTATCTCGATAAAAATTCATGATTTCACGCATGTCTTTTTCAAAATCTGTAGGGTAAATCATCTTTCCAACGCCTGCTATTTTGTTTTTAAAATCTAAATAACCTAACCCTATAGGAACTCCTGCCTTTTGAGCAGTATAATAAAAACCTGTTCGCCACTCATCTCTTTTAGAGCGAGAACCTTCTGGTGTGACCATTACAGCTAGTTTTTTGTGTTGCGAGAACAAATCCGCCATAGCATCAACCATACTTCTTCTCTTTTCTCCTTCTTTTTTTGGGGTTCGATTGATAGCTAAGCCTCCTAATGGTTTGAAAAAAAGATTAAATGGAAATCGAAACCATTCTTTTTTAATCGTAAACTTTAAAGGAATTTTTAAAATACGAAAAGCCCCCATCGCAAATGGAAAATCCCAATTACTCGTGTGAGGTACTGCTATCATTACACATCTATCTATTCCTTCAGGCAAACTAGTATCTACTTTCCAACCTGACATTCTAAAAAAAAACTTCCACATAATGCAAAGATGTATTCTTTTTTCAAAAAAAAGACCATAACATGTAACAAACTGAAAAGAGTTCACGTATATACATCTACTATCAAACATTATAATTATGAAAACGACAATTACTCTTTCAATATTTTTATTCCTTTTTATAGGATTTTCGAACGCACAAATGGTAAAATCAACTTTAGATGACCAAACAAGTAGTACAAAAACTCCTACTGCACCCGAAGGAGATTATTCTTGGGTAAAAGGTTACTGGGACTGGGATGGATTTGAATACCAATGGAAAGAAGGAGAATATGTCGCTACAGTAAAAAATCACGAATGGGTAGATGGTGATTGGGAAAGAGATAACTCAACAGGTGCATGGTTTTATAGTGATGGGTACTGGATGGCCGTAGCACAAGCAACAATGTTTAGTGGCGGAACCAAAGAAGATGATGTCTCTGCTACTACTGCATCCACTTTCGGTACAATGTTTAAATAATTCTTTTTTCATAATAAATAGTAAAGAACGTCTTACATTTGTAAGGCGTTCTTTTATTTATGGGGCTGACTGGAATTGACAGCAAGGTATGTGGCTATACTGGCAAGCCGAGTAATGTGCATTGTACTCGAAAATCCTAATGCATGACCTTTATATTAACTGTCGAATACAATTACGCCATGGCTGCCTAATCCTAGGAGATTAAGCGCCTTTGTTCTTTTTGATTGACATCCGATACAGATTGAATATGAACATCAAAACTTTCGGGTCTTTTTTTGTAGAGAATTTTCTACTCTACGCTAATCGTATTGACAGAAATAAGGAAATAACAGCTTTGTTTAGTGAGTAGTTATTTCTCGAAAATCAACATTAAACTACGCTTGTAGAAGGTTTAACGGCATCTTGTCTGGACCAGGGTTCGACTCCCTGCAGCTCCACTTTTTATACTATTATTATATATAGTACTATATCGCATCATTAATGCAATCCAGCATAGATTCACAAGCTATTTTAATTCAAAAAAGCAATGACCAAAAATAAATTTTTAGTAGTAGTCAATCCTAATTCCGGAGCAGGAAAAGCAGGGAAAGACTGGGAAAAAATAAAAACAAAACTCACAAATGCAGGTTTTGATTTTGATGTAGCCATATCTCAAGCTCACCGTCACTCTATCACACAAGTCAAAGAAGCGATAGAAAAAGGCATTCGACATATTATCGTAGTAGGAGGAGATGGCACATTGCATCACGTTGCCAATGGTATTATGCTCCAAAAAACAGTTTCTAGTAGTGATATAAAAATAGGAATGATATCTATAGGAACGGGCAATGACTGGATTCGCCATTTTGAAGTCCCAAAATCTTATGATGAAGCTATTCAAGTCATTAAAAATGGTAAAACCGCTATTCAAGATCTAGGTAAGATTTCTTATACAGAAAAAAACGAGACGCTAGAAGAGTATTTTATGAATTTTGCAGGTTTAGGATTTGATGCTTTTGTCGTAGAACGTACTGCTCATCTCAAAAAATATGGGCAAGCTGCTTATCTTATGGGATTACTACAAAACGTAATTAAATACAAAGGACAAAAACTCAAAGTAGAAGTAGATGGTAAGGTTGTAGCCGAAGATGATATGTTTATGGTTATTGCTGGCATAGGTAAATATGGTGGAGGTGGCATGATGATATGCCCCAATGCAGATATTAATGATGGACTATTTGATGTCAATATCATAAGAAGTCTTTCTCTCATGGAAGTTGCCATGGAAGTTGCCAATCTTTTCAACGGAAAGTATATTAAACATAAAAAAGTCAGTTCAGTAAGAGGCAAGCAGGTAAAAGTAACAGTACTCGAAAACCAAGAAGGGGTCAAGACTGAAGCGGATGGAGAATTGTTTGGCACAGGTCCTTTTCAGATGGATATCATAGAAAATGCTATGCAAGTTTTTGTGCCATGATAAAAGAAAAATCACACGAACAATACATGAAAACCGCTCTTCAACTAGCACAACAAGCACTAGAAGACGATGAAGTACCTGTAGGAGCAATAGTCGTCTGCAAAGGACAAATCATAGGCAAAGGATACAATCAAGTAGAGAGACTACATGATGCGACTGCACATGCTGAGATGATAGCTATCACTGCCGCCAGCGAATACTTAGGAGCAAAATATCTTAAAGATTGTACATTATATGTAACGCTCGAACCATGTATAATGTGTGGTGGTGCAAGTCATTGGGCACAAATTGCTAATATCGTCTATGGAGCAAGTGATGACAAAATGGGCTTTTTCTCAAAAAACAACAATACATTGCCCAGTAAAACGACAATAACTAGCGGAGTCCTAGCACAAGAATGCGGTCAAATACTTATCGATTTTTTTAATCAAAGAAGAAACTCATAGTTCCTGAGATATAATTTATCTTCGCTTACCTTTTCCAAACCAACGATTTGTATAGTTTAAAAATAGTATTATCTTTAAATAAGAGAAATGACCCGAAAACACAACTGAGAAAATGGTAGCAGCAGATGCGGACACTTTAAAAAGTGAACTAAAGAAATATTTTGGATTTAACGGATTCAAAGGAAGACAAGAAGAAATCATACAATCCCTCCTAGGCGGAGAAGACACACTCGTCATCATGCCTACAGGCGGAGGAAAATCACTTTGTTATCAATTGCCAGCGCTAATGCAGCCAGGTACAGCGATAGTGATTTCTCCATTGATTGCTTTGATGAAAAATCAAGTTGATTTGATAAGAGGATATGCGAGCAATGATACTATTGCTCACTTTTATAATTCTTCACTCAATAAAGGTGAAAAAACACAAGTCTTAGCTGATGTCGCTTCAGGCAAAACAAAACTACTTTATATTGCCCCTGAAACATTGACTAAAGAGGATACCATTAACTTTTTTAAAACAGTAATTGTATCATTTGTAGCAGTAGATGAAGCACACTGTATATCAGAATGGGGACATGATTTCAGACCAGAATATAGACGTATTCGCAAGATGATAGATGAAATAGGTGGAGATGTGCCACTCATT
>JBMZDS010000038.1:0-9881 GCA_049614465.1 Chitinophagales bacterium | reverse complement strand
TCAAGATTGGTAAAAATGTCAAAATTTATCCCAATACTTTTGTCGGTGACAATTGTACGATAGCCGACAATACAACGCTGTATGCTGGTGTACACCTTTATCACGATTGTAAAATTGGTAACAACACGATTATTCATAGTGGAGTAGTATTAGGCAGTGATGGATTCGGATTTGCACCCAAGCCAGATGGTTCTTTTGACAAAGTGCCACAAACAGGACATGTAGTCATAGGCAATCATGTAGAAATAGGAGCCAATACGGTAATAGACAGAGCAACACTTGGAGCAACCTGTATAAAAGACGGAGCGAAGCTAGACAATCTAGTTCAAATCGCCCACAATGTAGAGATAGGAGAAAATACTGTAGTAGCTTCACAAGCAGGAATATCAGGCAGTACAAAACTCGGCAGAAATGTAATGGTGGGTGGACAAGCAGGGTTTGTTGGACACATAACAATTGCAGATGGTGTCAAAATAAATGCACAAAGTGGAGTGTCAAAAGCAATAGAACAAAAAGGAAAAGCTGTTAGTGGTTCTCCTGCTGAGTCTTTTCGACAGCATTACAAAAATCAAGCATTGGTAAGACAATTGCCCGATTTAATGAAACGGATTGCAGATTTAGAAAAAAAGTTGTCAAACAATCAATAGATTAAAGTCCTCTATAAAATAGAGATTAATAGTACTTATGAATATATATCAACAAACGATAAAAAAAGCAGCTACACTTTCTGGTAAAGGGCTACATACAGGACAGACTGTCAATATCAAGTTTTTACCTGCTGCGACTAATCATGGCATCAAATTTAAACGTGTAGACGTAGAAGAACAACCTATCATTCCTGCCGATTGTGATTTGGTTGTATCTGTAGAAAGAGGAACTACACTAGAGAAAAAAGGTGTGAAAGTCGCTACGGTAGAGCATCTTTTGTCAGCAGTAGCTGGATTGCAGATAGATAATGTACTGATAGAACTTGATGGTATAGAGATTCCTATCATGGATGGAAGTGCAGAGCCTTTTATCAAAGCACTCAAAGAAGCAGGAATAGAAGAGCAAGGAGAGGAAAGAGAAATCTTTGAACTCCGAGACACAATTCGTTATTTTGACGAAGAAAAGCAAGTAGAAATGCTAGCAATGCCTAGCGACCAGTACAAAATTACAGCATTGATAGATTATCAATCAAAAGTGCTCGGCCAGCAACATTCGTCTTTAGATAGAATTGAAGATTTTGAAGAAAATTTCTCTGCTGCACGTACATTTTGCTTTTTGCATGAGTTAGAATATTTAGTTGAAGCCAACCTCATCAAAGGTGGCGACTTAAACAACGCAATAGTTGTAGTAGACAGAGTCATTGAAGAAAAAGAAATGGAGCGTCTGCGTCAGATTTTTGATAAGCCAGATGTAGCGGTAGAAAAAGAAGGAATTTTAAATAATGTCAATCTGCGTTTTCCAAATGAACCTGCTCGTCATAAATTATTAGATATTGTAGGTGATTTAGCGCTAATAGGAACACCTATCAAAGCAAACATTTTAGCTACTAGACCTGGTCACAAAACCAATGTAGAATTTGCGAAGCAGATAAAAGCCATGATAAAAAAGGCAAAACACAATCCGCCTGCTCCTGCCTACAATCCCAATGATGAACCAATTTTTGATTTGGTCGCTATAGAAAAAATGTTACCTCATCGAACTCCTTTTTTGCTTGTAGATAAAATCATTCATCTCAACGAAAAAGAAATCGTAGGTATAAAAAATGTCACATTTAACGAACCTTTTTTTCAAGGACATTTCCCTGGAAACCCTGTAATGCCAGGTGTATTGCAAATAGAAGCAATGGCACAAACTGGAGGTATTTTTGCATTGAGCAATGTAGATAATGATGATGCTAAATATGATACTTATTTCTTAAAAATAACCAATGCACGATTCAAGGCAATGGTAAAGCCAGGCGATACTTTAATAATGAAGCTCGAACTTTTGCGTCCAATGCGTAGAGGAATAATGGAAATGAAAGCGGTAGCTTATGTAGGTGATAAAGTCGTGACAGAAGCAGAATTGATGGCAAAAATCCAAAAAAGATAAACTTATGCATCAGCCACTTTCATACGTCCACCCACAAGCAGAACTAGCGGATAATGTAGTAGTAGAACCTTTTGTGACTATTCATAAAAATGTGACTATTGGTGCTGGCACATGGGTAGGGCCTCATGTGACTATCATGGAAGGTGCTCGTATAGGAAAAAACTGCAAAATTTTTCCAGGAACAGTGATTTCAGCAGAACCGCAAGATCTCAAATATAAAGGGGAAAAAACAACGGTAGAAATAGGGGATAATGTCACAATACGTGAATATGTCACCATCAACAAAGGAACTTCTCACAGTGGTACAACTAAAATAGGTAATAATACATTGCTGATGGCATATGTACACATTGCTCATGACTGTTTTATAGGAGATAATGTTATCCTTGCCAATAACACAAATCTCGCTGGTCATGTAGAAATAGATGACTGGGCTATCCTTGGAGGCGCTGTCAATGTACAACAGTTTACCAAAATAGGAAAACACGCATTTATCTCTGGTGGCGGAGGTGTCAATAAAGATGTACCTCCTTTTGTAAAAGCAGCAAGGTTTCCGCTTTCTTATATAGGTGTCAATTCTGTGGGATTGCGTAGAAGAGGCTATACTTCGGAGCAAATCAATCAAATTTTGGAGATTTATCGTATTCTTTTCATTAGAGGATTCAATGTGTCTAATGCCATGAAGAAAATCGCTATCGAAATAGATGCTTCACCAGAAAAAGATGAAATCACAGCATTTGTTCGTGATTCTGTAAGAGGAATTATGAAAGGTTTTTCTAGAGAAAGATGATTTTAATTTGAATATCCAACTCAAAAATATCGGTAAGAAATACGCCAAAACATGGATATTTAGGCATATAGATTTCAATTTTGAAAAAGGAAAATCTTATGCGCTTGTAGGAAATAATGGTAGTGGAAAATCGACTTTATTAAAAATTATTGCTAGTGCTATCACACCCAATGAAGGCGAAATTCATTTGAATGGATACACAGAAGAAAACGTCTATGAAAAATTAGCATACTGTGCTCCTTATCTAGAACTTGTAGAGGAAATGAATATTATAGAGGCTATTGATTTTCATCAAAAATTTAAGCCATTACTTCCTAGTTTTTCTACAGAAAAAATAGTTCAATTGTTAGGATTTCAAAAGGATAAATTAATGAAAGACTACTCTTCAGGGATGAAACAACGCGTCAAATTAGCCTTAGCTTTTTTCTCCGATGTAGATTTAATATTACTAGATGAACCCACTTCCAATCTTGATAGACAAGGCATAGAATGGTATCTATCATTAGTCAAAGAATATCAACAAAGCCGCACACTAATCATTGCGTCTAATGTGAAAGAAGAATATTCTTTTTGTGATGAGCAACTCTCTATTCTACAATATAAGTCTTAAAAAGAATATATTAGTGTTTCATGAAATTTGAAATAAAACCATCTTTTTCACTTAAAACTATTCCTAGACTAAGGTTGTGGTTAGGTATTATTTGTAGTACAATTTTTGCGTTCTTATTTCAACGTTTTTACATTTACTTTTTACTGATATTTCAAACTAACTCTCCTATCCAAAACAATGATTATCTTTTTTGGAATGTTTCAGAAGAAACGGCAAGTTATTTGGCTTTTGGCTCTGCAATGTTTGCATTGTTGATTGGAAATTTCTTTTGCTATCTGATTTGGTTTAAACGCGCTGCTCCATCTAAAAATAGAAAACGATTTTTTAAAAGAATCACTCATGCTGCTTCTGACAATATTTGGGGAGCAACTTTTTACGCAGCAGAAATGTTCACTATTTTTGCTATCGGAATAGGGGCGTTTCAACTATATCTTGTTTATACAGAAACGACAATAGTTCTTATTGCTTTTCTTTTGCTGTTTACTCATCTATTTTTAAGAGAAAATCAAGGTCTTCAACGCTATTACAAATTGAATTGGAAATATTGGCTAGCAAAACTTGCTTATTATCTTCTTTTTACCTTCTTGATAGGCTATGGTGCGGTAGATATACTAAATGAAAACACAGCTAAAAAAGTAAGTACTTGGGTAGAAAATCAGTTTGGATTTGAACGATTAAATTCATCACTTGCAGAAAAAATGTATAATAGAATCGGATATGATTTATACTTTGTAAAAGATGAGAGTGAATTGAAAATTTATTGGCAAGGAGATTTATACTTATTAAATGATGGATCCTATAAAAGTATTATTACTGATATTAGAGACATTAAAGAAGAACTTCCAATCCATATTAATCAAAACACTATCATAAGATATCGATTTGATAAAAACATGAGTAGCAAAGAATTTAATAATTGTCTACACGCTATTTATTATGATTTCAATTTGACAAGTACTTATGTTTTTGTTTCAGCAAACCCTATCGAAATGAAACACGATTTCCGCTATTATCTTGATTACGGCTTTAATATGGGGTTTGCAGATTGTCATTTTGAATACAACGCTGACAATTTACCTTCATTTCCTCCGCCTCCACCACCGCCTCTTTTAAAAACTTGTTATACCCCTACAGACACAACACATCATTTTTTGAAAATTCAGAAAGACAAAACATATATGCTGGATCAAACAATTTTGGAAGAAAATAATTTTTACAATGAAGTCAATAAAATCATTGACCAGCAGGAAGTCTTGTTTTTAGGCTACGATGATGAGATAAAGCTGCAAACTATTATTGATGTCTATAGCTATATAGGAGAGATATACAACGAAAGACGAGAAGATGAAAAGCAAATTTTATTGCAAAATCCATATTATGCGCTTCCAGAAAATGAAAAAATCCTTCGTGATTCTGTAAAAACACGTATCCCTTTTAAATTTATGCTTTATCCAAAATAAAAATGACTACAACTGTACATGTATATGGTCATCATGGCGTACAGCTCCGCATCCATGAAAACGTACTTTATCATTCCACAATCCTAGTCTAGCTTTTAAGTGTGGCTCTATAAATATCTTTTGTATCGCAGATTCTTGGAGAAAAAGCTGTGTAAGAACTTTCGTTCTCTCTTCATCAAAAGATAAATGAGGTCTAGTCACAGGAAAAATAGCAGTGAAACTGTATTGAAAATATCCGTTCTGATGACAAAATTCGGGTTTATCTTCTTCTCCTGTCAAAGGGTATTCATATCCACCATAACCTAAAAATGTAGGCGCAACTCGCTGAAGTGTCTTTTCCTCTTTTGTATAGAAAAAAGCAATGTCGATTTTCTCCCCATCATTGTGACTTAAATGAGGAAGTAATGGAAATTCATCAATAAAAGGAAAATTAGCATCCATATAAGCCACTACCGTATTGGGATATTTTTCATTCATCTTATCTGCTACATTGATACAAACTTCCTTCAATTCGGGAGTCACATAATGACGATTGAAAAAACAAGTGCCATAAGTCAGCGGCTTTAATTTATCACTAGAAAAGATAGGTAAAGCCTCTCGCCCAAACAAAGGTGCAAGCAAAGGAACAATCACTATGGTCGCCACAGTATATGCTGCCATAAAAATCAAGACTTTATAGCCTCTTTTTTTCCAAGCAGAAAATCCTTTCTTTTTTATCCATAAAAAGAAGGGAATACAAGACAAAAGAACAATTCCTCCTATTTGTGTCAAGACAGTCAGTAGAATTACAGCAATAATCCAAACGAATATTTTTAAAAATACTTTCATTGATTGCGTCAAATATATTACAATTCAAAAATAAGTAGATAAAAAACTAAGCCTATCTTTGCCACATGCAAAACGATAGTTTTTTTGATACGATTATTATTGGAGGTGGAGCAGCTGGTTTTTTTACAGCTATCAATTTAGCAGAAAAGCGTCCTGATTTATCTATCGCTATCCTTGAGAGAGGAAAAGAAGTCTTGCAAAAAGTCAAAATATCTGGCGGTGGTCGCTGCAATGTCACGCATGCAGAATTTATTCCTAGGGCATTATCCAAAAACTATCCTAGAGGAGAAAAAGCACTTTTAGGACCTTTTCATACGTTTTGTACAGGAGATATGATGGGTTGGCTTGCTGACAGAGGTGTAGAAACCAAAATGGAGGAAGATGGACGGGTTTTCCCTATTACGGACAGCTCTCAGACAATTATCGATTGTTTTCTCAAAGAAATGCAAGAAAGAAATATACAGCTGTACACAAACTGTCGAGTAGAAAAAATCCATAAAGAAGAGAATTGGAAAATAGAAGAAGGTAATGGATCTTTTATGGCAAAAAGTATAGTCGTAGCGACAGGAAGTATTCCCAAATCTTGGGGCTTATTGAAAGAACTGGGACACAAAATCATTCATCCTGTTCCTTCTTTATTTACATTCAACATTAAAGACAATCGCATCAATGATTTGCCAGGTATCTCTATGCCAAAAGCACAAGTAAAAGTAATGGGAACAAAACTACAAGCAGTAGGACCTTTGCTGATTACTCATTGGGGCATGAGTGGTCCTGCGATTTTAAAGCTATCCGCATGGGGTGCTAGAGAATTACAAGAAAAAAAATACAACTTTTCTATAAAAGTCAACTGGCTTTATCCATACACTACAGCTGAAATCATGGAAAAACTGCTTGAAAACAAACAAGATCTTGCCAAGCAAAAACCTTTCTCTAAACCTTGCTTTGAAATACCGAAAAGACTCTGGCACAAAATGTTAGAAGCTTCACAGATTTCTACAAAAAAAAGATGGGCAGACTTATCCAAAAAAGAAATGCAAAACCTCTGCACACAACTTTGTGACGCAACTTTTGAAGTAAAAGGAAAAAGTACATTCAAAGATGAATTTGTGACAGCTGGAGGAGTCGAACTCAATGAAGTCAACTTTAAAACTTTTGAAAGCAAAATTCATAAAGATTTATATCTAGCAGGAGAGGTTTTGAATATCGATGCCATTACTGGTGGATTCAATTTTCAAGCTGCTTGGACAGGCGGATGGATGATTTCGGAAGCTATAGCAAGTAAAGAATAAAAAATCATTACTTTTACCCTTATGACGCAAAGCGAATTTATAGATTTATTCAAAGATAGTTTTGATGAATTGGCAACAGCCATTGAATCGAACACTTTATACAAAGAAATAGATGAGTGGACTTCTATGCAAGCCTTGATATTAATAGCGCACATAGACGATAGTGTAGGTGTTGTGTTGTCTGCTGACGATTTGAAAAACACGCATACTGTTGACGAATTATATCAGTGCGTAAAAAGACAACTCTAGTGGCTCTTTTTTCAATAAAAAATATAGCCCTAAAAGGACTTGCCTGTGCTGTGCCTAAAAATCAACTTTTCAATCGTGACTATCCCTATCATACGCCCACAGAAAACAAACAATTCCTCCAAACTACAGGAATAGAAGAAAGACGTATCGTGACGGATGGTGTCACAGCATCAGACTTATGTTTTACTGCTGCGAAACAACTGCTCGATGAGATGGCTATTGATAAAGATGAAATCAATGTTTTAATTTTTTTGAGCCAAACCCCTGATTATAAAATCCCATGTACTGCTACAATTTTACAAGACAAATTGGGCTTATCAAGAAATTGTATCGCATTTGACATCAATCTAGGCTGCTCAGGATATGTTTATGGTATGAGTATAGCAGCTAGTTTACTTCAAAACACCAAAGGAAAAGCTGTGCTTCTTGTAGGCGATATCTCTTCTAGATGTGTTAGTCAATCTGATAAAACTGTTGCTCCGTTATTCTCAGATGCAGGATCATGCACCGTTTTATCTTATGATGAAAAAGCAGCTGATATGCATTTCAATTTACAATCTGATGGTAAAGGCCATGATGCCATAAAAGTAGAAGACGGAGGCGCAAGAAATCCAGCTACAGAAGATTCTTTCACGCAAGACAAAACCACTAACCGTAGTCGTATGGATATGTTTTTAGATGGAATTAAAGTATTTAATTTTTCAAGAAAAGAAGTTGCGCCCAATCTAGAAACGCTGCTAAATCAATTTGATAAAGAAAAATCAACTATAGATTACTTTATTTTTCATCAAGCGAACCTCTTTATGAACGAAAGTATTCGCAAAAAACTGAAGTTAGAAGCTACTAAAGTCCCTTACTCTATAAAACAATACGGCAATACAAGTTCGGCTTCTATACCCGTGACACTTATCCATAGTTTGCAAGACAAAATGAGTACAAATCATTTAAAAATGGTATTTTCGGGCTTTGGAGTAGGATTATCATGGGGCAGCCTATACATAGAGACACAAGCAATACACACCTTACCAATGATAGAGGTTTAAAAACACTATCGGTAACCGACACAGAAAAAATAGATTTTTCAGTAGTTATTCCTGTGTACAATAGTCAAGGGACATTATCTCCTTTGTGCGAGAGTATTCTTACAGAATTAAAAGATTTTTCAGTACAGATTATTTTAGTCAATGATAAAAGCTATGATGCGAGTTGGGAAAAAATAGCCTCTCTTAAAGAACAATTTCCGACCAATATTACAGCAATTAATCTAGCTAAAAATGCAGGACAACATGCCGCTATTTTTTGTGGTTTTCACTTTGCAAAAGGAAAATATATCATCACAATAGATGATGATTTACAAACTCATCCTAGAGAGATTTTAAAATTGATTGCCAAAGAAAAAGAGACCAATGCGGACTTAATATATGGCGTTTATCAAAAAAAAGAACATGCTTTTATCAGAAATCTAGGTAGTCGAATGCTGGGCAGTATATTTAGCACGCATGCCAGTACTCCGCAGCAAGGATCTTCTTTTAAATTGATAAAAAAAGAGCTTATTGAAAAAATTATTCCGCACAATAGTCAAAATATTTTTATCGATGAATTGCTGGGTTGGCATAGTGGATACACCGACTTTATAGCCGTAAAACATGAAAAAAGGCAGATAGGAAAATCGGGTTATAGTATTATAGGTCTGATGCGACTTACGGCACATATTGTAATCAACTACACAGTCGTTCCTCTCAAATTAATAACATACTTAGGTATACTTTCGTCTTTAATTTCTTTTGGTGTGGGTAGTTTTTATTTGTACCAAAAAATTATTGGAGACAGCGAAATAGAACTTGGTTTTACATCACTGATTGTAGCCGTTTTCTTTTCTACAGGATTGATTTTGTTCTCGTTAGGAATCATAGGCGAATACCTCAATCGCATATTTATGATGCAAATGGGCAAACCTCCCTATAAAATTCAAAACATTTTAGAATGAGATTGACATTTGGAGGAATTGTCTTGAAACGGTTAGATATTGCTGATTTAGAACTATTGCGCAATTGGCGAAACGATGCCCATATAGCCGATCATATGTTTTTTCAAGAATACATCACTCCCCAAATGCAGAAAAAATGGTTCATTTCCTTAGCTGAGAACGATTATTATTTCATTATTCAACACAAACATATTTCAATAGGATTGATTCATTTATCACATCATAATGAGGATGAAAAATCTGCTGAAGCAGGTCTTTTTATTCATAAAAAAGAATATTGGGGAACACATCTTCCTGTATTGTCTTCTTTAGCCCTTTTGCAGTTTGCTTTCGAGACCGAAAAATTGGAAAAAATCTATGCAAAAGTCAAGAAAGAAAACAACGCTGCTATGCAATACAATCATGCTTTAGGTTTTCAAAACATGAGTGATGAAAAATTGGTGTTGGATGTAGGAAATTATCAAAAAACAACTACTTTACTTATGCAAAAAATTAAGTAATTAACATGAAAATCCTAATCATCGATAACAAACTGAAAACATTAAGGGTTCTTTTTTTATTTGTATGGATTTGTGGATTTCTAGGT
>JBMZDS010000037.1:2047-10099 GCA_049614465.1 Chitinophagales bacterium | reverse complement strand
ATAGCGATGTCAATCTTGATGACAAAATCGCAGAAATGGAGCATCTTATTGCTCAAAAGAAAGAAGAAGTATATAGCCAGCTCACTCCATGGCAGAGAGTTCAGTTGTCTAGGCATCCATTGCGACCTTATACATTATATTATGTACATCACATTTTTACAGATTTTGTAGAGCTACATGGCGATAGAAAATATGGTGATGATAAAGCTATAGTAGGTGGAATTGCAAGCCTAGATGGTCAGTCTATAGTCGTGATAGGTCAGCAAAAAGGAGTCAATACTAAAATGCGTCAATATCGTAACTTTGGTATGGCAAGTCCAGAAGGATATCGAAAAGCATTACGCTTGATGAAATTAGCTGAAAAATTCAACATGCCGATAGTTACTTTTATTGATACACCTGGAGCTTATCCGGGTATTGAAGCAGAAGAGTATGGACAGGCAGAAGCTATAGCACGCAATCTTTTTGAAATGGCAACACTGAAAGTGCCCGTGATTTCGATAGTAATAGGCGAAGGGGCCTCTGGTGGAGCGATAGGTATAGGTGTGGCAGACAAAATATTGATGATGGAAAACACATGGTTCTCAGTGATTTCACCCGAATCATGCTCATCTATTCTTTGGCGTACTTGGGACAATAAAGAGCAAGCAGCAGAGCAATTGAAGCTCACACCTGAGGATATGCAAAAGATGAAAATAGTCGATAGCATTATCAAAGAACCAATAGGTGGTGCGCACAACAATCCTGAAGAGGCAGCTAAAAATTTGAAGAGAAGTATTAAGCGAAACATTACTTCACTTTCGGAGATGAATGTAGAGGAGAGAATAGAAAAACGTATTGCAAAATATGAGGCTATAGGTGTTTTTGAAGAGCAAAAAATTGGCTAGATTTTCATGAGTATCATTAATGACATTAAAAACTTCTTTTTTCAGAAGGACTTACAAAGCAAAGTAAGGAAGCTAACCTCTACTCGTAGAGAAATGCTCAATATAGAAAAGGCAAAGACTATTGGGTTGGTTTTTAATGCTTCCAAGACTGAAAATGTGATGACAATCACCCATTTTGCTGATGCGTTGAAAAATATGAATAAAAAAGTATTGATGCTAGGTTATCAAAACTATAAAGTTAAAGATCAAGATGATCATCGATTATTCAATCTTAATGATGTTAATTGGTATGGCAAACCTACTACTACAAAAATTATCGATTTTCAAGAGGAGAAAGTAGATATTCTTATCTGTGCTTACCTTGATGATTGTCCACCACTAGAATATATAGCCGCTACCTCAAAAGCCAAATTTAGGGTAGGCGCATTTAATAAAAATAAAACTTCTCACTACGAATTGATGATTAATATCAATAACCGTCCTGAGTTGAAATACATGCTTGACCAAACCGCACATTTTCTTAAAGTAATTAATAAAGAATGACACAAGATAAATTGATAGGAACAGGAGTCGCACTAGTCACTCCATTTCATGAAGATAAATCTATTGATTTTGATAGTTTGCAAAAAATTATAGACCATTGTATTGATGGCGGAGTTAATTATTTAGTGACATTAGGCACAACTGGCGAGTCTGTCGTTCTCACTAAAGAAGAAAAGCAGACAGTCATTCATAAAACAGTAGCTATTGTAAACGGGCGTGTACCATTAGTTGCCGGATTTGGTGGTAATAATACGCAGGCAGTCATTGATGACATTAATAGTTATGATTTGACAGGGGTAGATTTTATCCTTTCAGCTAGCCCTAATTACAATAAGCCCACACAAGAAGGCATCTACCAGCATTATAAAGCGATAAGTGAAAATAGCCCCTTGCCTATCATTTTGTACAATGTTCCAGGTCGCACAGCAAAGAATATGGAAGCTGCTACAACACTTCGTCTAGCAAAAGATTTTGATAATATAGTGGCGATGAAAGAAGCCTCAGGTAATCTAGAGCAGTGCATGGAGATTGCTAGAAAAAAACCTGCAGATTTTGTTTTGCTTTCAGGAGAAGATTTACTTACAATGCCTATGATAAGTTTCGGTTGTCAAGGGGTGATTTCTGTCGTAGCGCAAGCTGCTCCACAAACATTTACAACAATGATAAATGATGCTTTATCCGGAGATTTTGCTAAAGCAAAGGAAAATCACTTTAAATTAATGGATTTGACCAATATGCTTTTTGCAGAAAATAATCCTGCAGGTGTTAAAGCCGCATTGTGTAGTATCGATAAATGTAAAAATGAATTGCGTTTACCTATCGTTCCTGTTACAGATAGTTTATTTCAGCTAATAGAAAATAAAATGAAGAAGATTTAATTATTACTTCTCTTCCTCTTTCATTTTGTCAAGATCAAATCCTTCTGAAAAAAATCTTTTAGAGAGATGTCAAGGGCATTCAAAATTTTTAAAAGACTCAAAAAACGTAAGTCATTCTCTCCTCTTTCATATTTGCCATATAGTCCTCTACTTATCTCGTGTTGATAAGCAAAAGTTTCATGCGATGAAAAGCCCTTTTCCTTCCTCAATCTACGTATTCTAGCACCCAGTTTTTTCAATATTTCTTTATCTTCCTCTATAAAATGAGCCATTGCTCAAAAGAAATATACTATACTTAAATAAAACACGCCTAAATAAAGCACGCTTAATAGGGTGTTTTTTAAATATATTTGCTTGTATTCGATTTGTAAAAAATAAGAATATAAGGTTTGGTAGGGCTAACCACCCATAGTGACAAAGAGTGTGAGAGCCATACACACGAAATCTAAAAAATGCCGAGACAAACTGAAAAGCGTAGTGAGTAAGTGTAAAAAAGAAGAGAGTAGTCAAGTAAATAGAAAGACGACTACTCTGCTTCTGAAATTAAACATCAAAATTATGAAGAAGTTATCATTTTTTGCCTTGGTAACAGGGCTTATTTTATTCTCATGTTCTAAAGATGAAATTAATCAAGTTGCCGAGAATGAAATTTCATACAATGGAATTAAAAGTGTTGAAGAATTTCAAGATTTAGTAAATGAAGGAGAGCATCCATATAATCTTATTTCAGATGAAGCAACTGAAGTTTTTGCTGAAAACCTTATATTTGATGAAAAAGGTTTGATAATGAGTTTTACTTATCAAAATATTGTTGATGAGTTAGGGGAAGAAGATTTTAACTTGTTTATGAATAAGACATTCTAGTTAGACTTTTTAGATTATAGCCTTGTTTCGGGCACTAAAAAAACAGATGATGTATATCTCAATAGTTCTTGGAATGGAGGAGGGGGATGTAATTATAGCACTCATGATATGTGTATTCTGAGCTTTTGGAAAAGCAAAGGATATAAATAGTGTTGATTCAAAGTTCAGAACCCTACAAGGGTTCTGAACTTTACAAAAATTAATAACAAACAAATGTAATTTGTGTTAGTCCTAAAAATTCCATTAAAATGGTTAAAACTGTTTTTATTTTATTGACCTGTACATTGTTTTTAAAGCTCGGTGCACAGGTGTCTACCCCAACAGATGTTGTAGTACACAACAATGCTGAATTTTCATATATTGTCTATGACCTTGATACCAAAGATTCTCTTTTTGCATCATCCAATAGAGTAGATAGCTTTAGGATAGCAGATAATATGAATCAAAACCGCACATTTTTTATTTTTATAGAAAACCGTCATTTTCACTATATAATCTTAAATGAAAGTTCGATTGAAGTAAGTATTGATGAAGACAAAAAGATATCTTTCCCAAATAATGACTTGAATAACGAAATTTTTAGCACAATAGAAGAGGGAAGAAAAATCGAAGACAAAAATGAGAAAAACCTGTTTTTCTACACTTATCATATAGAAAGACCCGATTTATATCTCACATTGCAAAAGGTTCATTTTGACTTAATATCATTTGCACATAATAGAGATTCTATTTTGCAAATGTTTGATACACTAGACGAAGATTTAAAACAATTTTCACTTTGGCAAAAATGCTATGATTTGATTCATTCGCCAGATCCTACATTTACTTTGAGCAAAACCGAAGATATAGATATCGCTCCAGACCATACCAAAGACAGTATTGCAATACGACTACAGTACGAAACCGCACAATATACGCTTACAGAAGAGCATAAAAAATCAATTAATAAAGTATTGATAGGAATAGAGGACAGTACAATAAAAGCGATACGAGTGATAGGCTATACTGATGATGTAGGAAGTGAAGAAGCCAATTATCTTTTGGCACAAGATAGAATCAATGCCGTAGCACAATATCTTCTGAAAATTGATTTTCCCTCCGATACGATTATTAAAGGAGAAAAGGCACTAACCACTTCTACTGATGTCGAAACCCAAAGGAAAAACAATAGACTTGTAGAGGTTGTTATTGATTTTTCTATAAATCTGCAAGTAGGAAAAACTTTAGTATTGAGAAATGTCTTATTTGTAGGAGCTACTGCTGATTTTTTGCCCGAATCATCTGTTCCCTTAGAGGAACTCTTATTGTATATGCAAGAAAATCCAACATATCATATTGATTTGCAGGGGCATATTTGTTGTTTGAAAATCAAAGAGGATGATGGCTTATCACAAAGCAGAGCAAAAAAAGTCTATGATTATTTAGCTGCTAATGGAATCAATAAAGAAAGAATGACTTATCAAGGGTTTGGCGGTTTACAACCTTTGTATCAAAATATTGGAGATTACAGAAATAGGCGAGTAGAAATTATGAGGACTAGATAGCACATTAGTTCTTTAATTTACTCAAAATAAGTACAAGTATTATTGTCAAATTAGCTTACTTCTCTTCCTCTTCTTTTTTTATCTTATTATAGACAAAATCCATTTCAGTTTTAAGTTCATCGATTTTTGATGTGAGGATATGTAGTTCTTGAGATAAAGTTACATTCCCTGCTTTTTTCGCTTGGATATTTGCATCCATTTCAGCTTCTGCTTTTGCTTCGTCCATACTGTTCATGATGACACCGATGAATAAGTTCAAAACAATCATTGTACCTATCAATACAAAAGAAATAAAATAAGCCGCAGCTCCACCTCTAAATGCCTGAGGGCTGTCACAAGTCATATTGTATTGTGTAAGCAATCCTTGTACGCCTTCATATCCCCAGATAGGATGATCGCAGCCAAAAATATTAATGTACATGATGTCTGTCCAATCCTCTAGTGTTACTATTCTAAAAAGTGATAACATAGAGTCGTGCAATGTTCCAAAGTGAATAGGGTCGTTTTCACCAAAAAATTCAACACCCATAGCAGCATAGATATAAAATAAAATACTCAATAAAATCCCTACATAACCCATCGAAGGAATAGATTTTATCAAAGCACCTACAAGCAATTGTAGTTTTGGGATAGCAGTAACGAGTTTAAATACTCTAAAAATTCTTGCCAAACGCAATACAGCGATAAAAGAAGCATTGATTTCTACGCCAGGTAAGATGGCATATAAAGCAACTGCTACAATCAAAAAGTCAAATACATTCCATCCATCCAAAAAGTATCGCCAAGGTTTCTTGCCTTCAGCAAGCATTTTGACGACAACCTCTATCGTAAAAATTATAAGGATAAGCATATCCAGTTTATGAAACAAAGGAGTCCATTCGATTACAAATGCAGAATCACGATAAGTCTGCATTCCTACCAATATTCCGGCAATAATAATCACTAAAATGATAAATGTCTGGAACCAATTAGCTTCGGCTATTTTTTTATTAAAATCAAAGAATTTTTGCATGATTTGAGCTTTTACATATTTTTAACAGGGTGCAAAAGTAAAAAAATATCATTTTTGAAGCCTTAAAAGACAAAATGAATTCAATAAAACAGCAATTATCCGTATCTTCGCAGCCCGTGAAAAAGAATATACTTATCATATTTGCCATTATTATGGTGTTTTTATCTGCTTGTAACACACCTGAAAAGGTATTGAAGAATGCAGATCCGAACTACAAGTACACTAAAGCAATGGAGTGGTACAATAAAGGTGCTTACTACAAAGCTATCCCTGTATTTGAAGAGTTAATGGGTTTGTATAAAGGCGTAGAAACAGTAGAAGAAATATACTACTACTACTGTATGGCGCAGTACAATCAAGGAAGTTATATCGTAGCGGCTTATCATTTTAAGCAATATACTGTACAGCATCCTTATAGCCAATATGCAGAAGAAGCACTTTTTATGCATGCAGAATGCTATGACCAGCAGTCGCCAAAATCTTCACTAGATCAATCAGAGACTTATAATGCGATAGATGCGTATCAAAATTTTATCAATGCTTATCCAAGTAGTGAAAGAATTACGTATTGTAATGATAAAATAGACGAATTGCGCCAAAAACTAGAAGATAAAGCTCTAGCAGCAGCAGATTTGTATTATCGCACTAAAAATTATAGAGCGGCAGCTTTTGCTTACAAAAACTTGCTTATCAGTTATCCAGATGTAGATGGATCAGAAGATATACAATACAAAATAGTAGAATCTTACTACAAATATGCAGAGCAAAGTATAATCAAGAAACAACAAGAACGTTTCGAAGAGACGATTGCAGCAGCGGATAATTTTTTGTCAAGGTATGAGACTAGTGAGTATTTTAGTCTTGTAGAGGATGTCAAAGAGCAGTCGCATTATGATGCTATACAATCTTCATTTGAGTATGCAATGAATTTTATTGCAGAAAAAAGAGTAGATAAACTCGATGAAGTAGTCAATGTATATGATGTACACACGACTAGTATCAATGATGAAAAATTGAAAAAAGATGCGAAAGAAGTACTTGAAGAAATGTACTTCCAAAAGATAAAAACTAACTTTGAGCATGCACAAGAAAGTGTAGAAGCTGAAAGAAGAGATTTGTATAATGCAACAATAGATGCATATTACAATTTCAATCAAAAATATAGTAATAGCAAATTCACAAAGGAAGCAGACAAGATATTTAATGCTTCTGAAAAAAATCTTAAAAAATTAAGCTGATGGATAAGATAAGAGAATATAGAAACCTAGAAGCCAATGAAGCGATAGAGCCTCAAGTGATGGACGAAATAAAAGAAAAGTCTGGCAATGTATATCGCTCGTTAGCAGTGATAGCAAAGCGTTCTAATCAAATCGGTATCGAATTGAAAAAAGAATTGAACCAGAAATTAGAAGAATTTGCAGCTACTACAGATACTCTAGAAGAAGTATTAGAAAACAGAGAGCAAATCGAAATTTCTAAATACTACGAAAAATTGCCACACACTACGCTTTTAGCTACCAAAGAATTCTTGGAAGATAGAATATACTACAAAAGTAAAGATGAAGAGGCAGAATAAGAATTCACCATGCAATTGCAAGGCAAGAAAATAATACTGGGCGTCACAGGAAGTATAGCAGCTTACAAAGCAGCTTTCTTGACACGTCTTTTCATAAAAAATGGAGCGGAAGTACAAGTCATTATGACGAAAAGTGCTTCCGCTTTTGTGTCTCCTCTTACCTTCTCTACATTAAGCAAACGAGAAGTCCATATCGATATGTTTGATGACAATGGTACTTGGAACAATCATGTCGAGCATGGGTTGTGGGCAGACTTAATGGTCGTAGCACCAGCATCAGCCAATACAATAGCTAAAATGGCAAATGGTATCTGTGATAATAATCTATTAGCCACTTATTTATCAGCAAAATGTCCCGTTGCAGTTGCTCCTGCTATGGATTTGGATATGTGGAAGCATTCTAGCACACAACGAAATATCGCTACACTCAAAAACGATGGTGTACAGATAATCCCTGTAGAAAGTGGCGAACTAGCAAGCGGACTCGTAGGCAAAGGTCGTATGGCAGAGCCAGAAAATATCATTAGCTTTGTGGAGCATGAATTCTTTAGCTAATCAAACAATTCTTATCACCGCAGGACCTACTTATGAGCCTATCGATCCTGTTCGGTTTGTAGGCAATCGCTCAAGTGGAAAAATGGGCTATGCTTTGGCTATGGCTTTAGCCAAAAAAGGCGCAAAAGTACATCTCGTTTCAGGACCTACTTTTTTAAGTATTGAGCATGATAATATACAATTGCATAAAGTA
>JBMZDS010000037.1:0-1949 GCA_049614465.1 Chitinophagales bacterium | reverse complement strand
CGACACCAATAAGGTGACGATACTCGACAAGTACAATAATTTGACTAAATTCGAGTTAAAATCAAAACAAGAAGTTGCACTAGATATTGTGACTTACTTGGAAAAATATATACAGACATTATGCGATTAAAAATATTTACATTATTCATTACTATTTTATCTTTTAATGCTATTGTAGCACAAGAACTTAATTGCGAAGTTTCTGTACTTGCTCCAGATGCGTCAAAAATATCAGCTGACCAAAAGATTTTTAAAACACTTGAAAATGATTTGTCAGAATTTATGAGTTCTCGCAAATGGACAAATGATGTGTTCTCAGAAAATGAGCGAATAGAATGCAGTATTCTTATAGGTATAACGAATCAAAATGGAGAAAATGAGTTTGAAGGAACAATGACTGTTATTTCAAAGCGTCCAGTTTTTAATAGCGATTATCAAAGCACAGTACTTAACATTATCGACCAAGAGATAAAATTTAGCTACACAGAGCATCAAGCTATAGAGTTCAATGAGAACCAATTTTATGACAATTTAGGACATTTAATGGGCTATTATGCTTATTTGATAATAGGAGTAGATTATGATACTTTTTCTGAGCAAGGCGGAACAAAATACTTAGAAAAAGCAGCAGAAATCGTCAATGTAGTTTCACCATCAGAAGGCAATACATATTCGGGATGGAAATCTACAGAAAAAAATCCTAGAAATAGATATTGGTTGATTAACAGCATGCTCAATAGTCGTTACGAAAACTTTAGAAAAGCAATGTATCAGTATCACCGATTAGGCTTGGATTTGTTTTATAGCGATGAAGTAAAGGGTCGAGAAGGAATCACAGCTGCTCTAGAGTTGCTTGAAGTAGTTGGGGAAGACAATCCGAATCTCCCTATCATGCGTACATGGTCAGATTCTAAAGCACTGGAAGTCGCCAATATATACAAAGAAGCTACCGATGCTGAAAAAACGGCAGTGTTGAAACTCCTAGAAGTGATAGATGGCATCAATATAGACAAGTATCAGAAAATTACAGAAAAGTAATGACTGCTGAAGAAAAGCGAGACTGGAGCAATAAAATGTTCGAACGCTTAAGAGAAGGGGAGGATAGAAAAAAACTATATTATTATCTTATATCTCAACAACTAGATAAATTGGATGCTTCATCAATTCTTGACACGGCTCAAGGGCGACTAAATCGGAAGAAAGAAATTGAAAAAGGAGAACGTGATTTAAGTTTTCCTATTTTTTTGATATTATTAGGCATTGTTTTATTGGTTATATGTTTTGTCTTATATAGTGAGATGGGAGTTAGTTCAATTTTGTCAAATGCAACAGAATTAGTGATTGGAGGGGCAACATCTTTACTTATAGGTGTTATAAGTTTAATGGTGAAAATAATAATGCGCATTTTTTCTAAAACAAAAAGTTAATCATGAATATTATTCCAGATGATTTTTCAGCTTTTAGCGAATTAGCCGAAAAACAACGCAAAGAGACATACAAATACTTGCAGCGACTCAAGAAGAAAAAGACAAAACAAGTGGATGCCAATTTTCAAGCAATTCATGAAGACGTTTTTGCTTGTACAGATTGCCTAAAATGTGCTAATTGCTGCAAAACTACAGGACCTCTTTTTACGCATAGAGATATAGAGCGTATTGCTAAGCATCTACGAATGAAATCTGGAAAATTTGTACAAGAATATCTTCGCATGGATGAAGATGGCGACTATGTATTGCAAGAAGTCCCTTGTGCTTTTCTTGGAGAAGACAACTACTGTAGTATCTATGACGTTCGCCCTAAAGCATGCCGAGAATATCCGCATACAGATAGCGATAAGATGCAAAAATTGCTCAATCTTACGGCTAAAAACATAGAAATATGTCCTGCCGCTTTTGAAATAGTAGAGCGAATGAAAGAGGCGATGCCAACTTAATGGTCACCTGTCCCAT
>JBMZDS010000036.1:0-10245 GCA_049614465.1 Chitinophagales bacterium | reverse complement strand
TGATTTATAGGCGTTTTTTCTATGCCTTTTATATTTTTTAATAATGTCAGTTATTGGAAACCAAAAAACTTCCTCCTTTTTCTCTATCAATTTACCACTAAAAATTATTTCTGAATATTTAATTTCAGTTGAAATATCATCACGAAAAATACAGCTACAAGCATTAATTTTAGATAATGAGATTAATGATAAAATAATGATGAATAAATATTTCATATTGATATTACGTGACTTTTGTTTGTCTATTATCATCATTTATGAATAATGACACAAAAATTACTTTTTGCTTTCATTGACCAAAATCACAAGGAGTAATATTTGATAGTAAAGATTGCTCAGTTTTAGTGGGAAATTATTGTTCGAATCTTCCAATTTGTCATAGTACGAAATCAAATCTTTAAGTTCTACAATTTTGGAGTCAATACTATCTATGAGTTTTTCTGCATTCCAGCCTAAATATCGTTTGTTTCGCTTCTTAAAAACAATGTCTATTGTTACGATATTTTTCTTTGATCCTGTCAGATTATTGAAGTCAAATCCTTCTTCAAATCCTTTTTTGATGGCAGAATTGTCAAGCGAAGCAATCACTTTTTCTAGTTTGACATTTTTCTTATTACGGTTTTCTAGGCGTTTAAGATTGTCACGTAGTTCTCGAAAGACCATTTTCTTATGAATATTACTTGTATTCGATTGTTTGGTCAGAAAACTATAGACTGATGCTAGGGTGCTGCCTACAGATTGGGCAGCATTGAGTATGGTGATGACATCTATCATACTACAAATATAAACGAATAGACCGCATTGTATCTGCGGAGTATCATTTTGTCAAGAATAATACTACAATAATTTGCGTTTTCCGTTTGCTACCATGATAACAAATGCTTTCTCTACATCACCATTGGCTTTTAGTTTTTCAGCTAACAATTGTGCAGACTCCTTTGTCGAAAATTGTCCTACAGAGTAGATGTATAGGTTGTTCTCTGGTATTTCTACAAGATTTCCATACTGCAAAAAGTTATTGAGTTGTGTAGTTTTCTGTGAAGAATATGCACCGATTTGTACAGAGTAGTAATTGTCTGGTTGTACAGGAATATCTACTTTTTCAACGATAGGTTCTTCTACTATTGGCGGTGTATAGTTAGTTACAGGTTGATAGTCTGCATCAGAGATAATATCTTCATCCGAATAGCCTGTTACTTTAAACTCTGTTCTACGATTTTGTTGAAATTCTTCTTCTGTACATTCTACTCCATCTATACATCTATTGACAGGATACATTTCTCCATATCCTGCGGCTACTATACGTGAATAATGGATGCCTTTGCTCAGAATGTATTGGACTGCTGATTGTGCTCTTTGTTTAGACAATTCAGCATTGTATTCAAAACTACCTCTACTATCTGTATGCGAAGAGAGTTCGATGTTTACATTTGGATTATCTTGAAGGATTTTAGCAATTTTATTTAATTCTAGTGCCGCAAAAGGTTTGATTTCTGCTTTATCTAAATCGTAGTAGATGTTTTTAATCTTTATCGCTCTATTCAGTTCGTTTTTATACAAACCTAATATGGCTTCTTCATCAGGATTTATCTCATCTTCGTTGTAGTCAAAGTATCCATCTTTTAGTATTCCTGCACGATATTTTTCGTCAGGATCGACCATAAAAATAACTTCTCCATTTATATCTGTTACTTTTCGATCTATCTCTGTATTGTTTGGTAGATGATATAAGACAACATTTACTCCCTCTAATACATAGCTTGTCTCTTCATCATATACAGTTACTTTGTATGGTATTAATATTGATTCTTCAGTTTCTTCATCTTCCTCTATAGGAGTTAGTACTACGCTTTCTTCTATTACATTTTGTCTAAAAGAATACACATCATCTCCACCTACGCCATCACTTCTATTTGAAGAAAAGTATCCTTGATTTTTTTCTTCGTTGGCGTATAACAATAGAAAATCATCTGCATACGAATTGATTCCACTACCCATATTTTGAGCAGGTTGCCAAACCGAATAAATGCTTTGTGCTATAAAAATATCTAAGCCACCCATGCTATTGTGCCCTTCAGATGAGAAGTATATTTCATCATTGCTATATGCTACAGGAAACATTTCATTAAAAGGCGTATTGACACCTTCTCCCAAATTGATTGCAGCACCCCATCCATTATTTTCTTTTCTACATACATATATATCTGTACCACCAAAGCCACCAGGCATATCTGATACAAAGAATAATTTGCTACCATCAGGACTTACATATGGATGCCCGCAAGAATACTCATTACTGTTGTAGTGAAATGGTTCAATCTTTGTCCATTCTCCACTATTTATGGTTGAGCTATATATCTTTAGATTGACAACACCTTCGCTATCTCTTATTTTTCTCTTTTTGAAGAAATTATTTCGTGTAAAATATATAGTATTGTTTACGATATCTAAGCTGGCAGCTCCTTCATGATAGGTGGTGTTTATATTGCCATTGATAGGCTCTAGTGATTCGAAATAGTTGAAATAATGATTGTTTACTGTGTACAAATCTAAATAACCATTTCCTGTCCAAGGATAGATATCTTCATTAGTCTCTTTGGCTACATAC
Source organism: Chitinophagales bacterium (assembly GCA_049614465.1). Classification (GTDB taxonomy): domain Bacteria; phylum Bacteroidota; class Bacteroidia; order Chitinophagales; family UBA8649; genus JBMZDS01. The sequence continues at coordinate 7,637 of JBMZDS010000036.1, read as the reverse complement.
ATAGTATTGTTGAATAAAAAAGAGGCAAATTCCGACTCTTCCGAATTGAAAGATACGGGTTCGATAATGTATTCAGTCTTTTTCTTATCAAGATGATGTAGTGCATTGATGTTGTAATAATCTTGCTCGTTTTTAAATTGAAAATCATTGATGAATGTAGCTAGCTCCTCATATTTCCCTACAGTTTTTAGCATATCAGCATATTCTGTTCCATTTTCCCATATTAGCTGCATGTCTACAAATGCTTTTTTGTACCATTTTTCTGCTTTGGTATAGTCATTGGTTTTATTGTAGCATTTGGCAAGTTTAAGCATTGTGCTTCTAGATGAATCTACACCGATAGCTTGCTCATAAAGAGGAATTGCCATAGCGTATGCCAGTTGATTGACATAGGCATCTGCTTGCTTTGTTTCTTTTTCTTGTGAGAAAACCAAAGAAAATGCAAAAGTGATATTGAAAATAATGAGTAATGATTTGCGCATCATGTAAGTTTATGATTAGAAGAATCTTGGGCTTTTTATTTTTTCTGGTTTATGATTGAAGTCTATTCCTAGTACAATCTCATGTGTGCCGCCCACAGCATTTCGTATATTATTGTTTGCCAAGTCAAAAGCATATCCTATTCTAAATTGAAATGGCTTTGTATGTTGCACAAAATCGTTGAAAATATATTGTGTTGAAAATACAAATGAATTTTCTGAGCGATATCCTACTCCAAACCATAGCATGCTCTTGTATATTGCATTGATATTGATATCAAAATTTACTGGTGCACCATGATTCATCTTTAAAAGTAAAGAGGGCTTGATGTGTAAATTTTCTTTTATAGGCTGTAAATATTCTACAAATCCAAAGTAATGATTGCGCAATTGAATGACTTCATCATCTCCCGAAAACGAAACTTTTCCATTCAATATATAAGGAGCACTTATTCCCCATGCCCATCTTTCTACTTGATGATAAACACCAAAACCTATTATGGGTAGTGAAGTAGTTTTTCCTGCGTCAGCATAAGCTGCATCTCCATCTTGAAATGCATCTAACTCACTATAATCAGTGAAGTAGTTTTGTATTCCTGCATTTATTCCCACAGAAAATCGTCCTTTTTGTATCGGTATACGATAAGCGAAGTCACCTACTATATGAAAAGTTTTGTAAGGTCCAATACTTTCTATCCCTAGTGAGCCGCCTAGCGCATAGCTATTGTTCTTTAATGGACTGTGTGCTGCCAATGTCATGGTATGCGGAGAGCCATCTATTTTTGTATGCTGTGCTCTATACAACATATCTACGCTTAGATAGTCTTTCGCTCCAGCATAAGCAGGATTGATAAGTAGTTTATTGTATAGATATTGACTGTATTGTGAGTTTTGCTGCGCAGATAAGTGTAGTACCACAAAAGTCACTAAAAATGATAGGCTTATTCGTATAAATTTTTTCATTTTTTATCGTTTTATGAGTACATAACCAGTCTTTTGTCCGTCTCCGTTGACTGTGCTGTAACTAAATGAATAAAAGTAAACTCCTTCTGGTAGTTTTTCTCCGATATTTTTCCATTGCTTACGATTTGGAGTTCCATCAAAGTTGTTTTGATATTTTTCATCTTCAAAAACTACATCTCCCCATCTTCCAAATATTTTTAATGATGCTTTGTCATAAAAATCTATGTTTTCAATCGCAAAGAAATCGTTTTGTCCATCACCATTAGGTGAGAAAGAATTGGGAATCTGCGGGCTGAATTCATTTTCTCCTACAGAAAAAACAATGGTTGCAGTATCACAAAACATCGGAATCCCGTCATCACATATTACATAGGTGATTTCTTCTTCTCCTATAAAGTCTAATGAAGCTTCATAAGTTATTGTTCCATCATCATTAATGGTGAGTATTCCATTAGTCGGAATATCTAAGATTTCTAAAGTGAGTGAGTCGCCTTCAGGGTTTATGTCATTATCTAATGGATTGAAAGTAATAACCTGATCTTGTAAAATCGAAATAGTATCATTTACAGCTTCTGGTGCTTGGTTGTCCGTCACAAGTATAATGACTGTAGCAATATCGCAAGTAACTCCAGTATTGCATATTTGATATGTCAATGTATCATATCCTTCAAACCCTGCATCTGGTGTATATATTATTTCTTCACCATTCACAGAGAATGTACCATTGCTAGGACCATTAAGAATAGAAATCACAACAGCATCATTGTCAGGATTTATATCGTTATCATATACATTAAGTGCAGTTTCTTCATTAGGAAGAACTGTGTAGTTGTCGTCTACTGCTATTATAGTATCAACTTCGCCATTCACAGAGATATAAACAAAAGCAGTATCACATAAGATAGGCATTCCTTCATCACAAATACGGTAGCAAAGAGTATCTTCTCCAAAAAAATCTTCATCTGGAGTGTATATGAATTGATTGCCGCTTGTTGTCAATTCGCCATGGTTGGGAGGACATATTAATTCAAGTGTTAGTGTTTGCAATTCAGGATCACTATCATTAGACATAATATCTAGAATAGAGGATTCATCTTCATTGATAGAATAGTTGTCATCTACAGCTATAGGTGCATCATTGACAAGGTTGGTAATATAGTTTACTGTAAATGATGTGCAGAGTCCGCCTTGATCACATATTTCTATGACTACTTCTTCTGTAGGAAATGTAGAACCTGTGAAGCACAATTCTCCAGTTGCTGTGTCAAGTTGAGTATTGGTAATGGCTGTGGAAGAAAATATACTATAATCTAAAGTGTCAAGATCTCCATCAACAGTAAGCATGAAGTCTGCAACAGAAAAACAAATGATTTCCCCTTCATTTATATTAATAGTAGTATCTGGAGATGAAACAGTCGGAATGTCATTTACTGGATTAATAGTAATGAAAACCCATGCGGTGTCACAAAGTGATGTTGGAGAACCAAATCCATCATCGCAAACTTGGTATGGGAATGAATCTATTCCAAAGTAATTAGGGCTTGGGATATATTGAATGTCACCATTAGCTAAAATAATAGCGTTTCCATTCACTGGAGCGACACCTGTTGTAATAATACTCATTGTGCCTCCTTCAGGATCATTATCATTGTTCAGGACATCTATTATAACATCGTTGTCTTCTTGTGTAGAGGTAGTGTCATTTATGGCTGTTGGTTCATCATTGACTGGGTCTATTGTGATGTAGATAAATGCCTGGTCACAATTGGTAGAGCCGATAAAACAGTCACATGCTTGATACTCTATCGTGTCCATTCCAAAAAAATCTTGTGTAGGCGCATACTCTATGTTCCCTCCTACAACTTGACCTGATCCATTGTTTGCATTGTCAATAATAGTAATTGTGAGATTGCCCATACAACTTGGGCTGCCTCCAGTATCATTGTTTAGTACATCTATAGTTATAGCACCTGCATCCTCTGTCGCTATTTCTGTATCATTTTGTGATACCACTTGTTGGGCAGTCACAGTTTGGGCAATAGAAATAAGGAGAGTGCAGAAGCATAATAGTAAAATTCTACTCATAATTTTAGTCTTAGTCAGTTAAACACAAAGGAACAAAAGAAAGATCTACAAAAAGGGTGCGAAATAACATGCTAAATGTTGATAATGCTCTAATTGTATAGATTTTACTGCAACTTTATTTGATAGTGCTATTGATTTCTGTGATATAGGCAAGTATTTCGTCTCTACCTTTATTGGAGCGTGAAGAAGTGGCAAAATTGAGCGGCATACACTCCCAATCGAGTAACATTTTGTCTTCAAATGACTTTATGTTGTGTTCACTCTTTTTAGGCTTATCAAATTTTGTATAGACAATGGTGAAAGGAATTTCATTTTCGCCCATCCAATTGATAAATTCAATATCTATTGCTTGTGGCGGTACTTTAGAATCGATGAGTTGAAATACATTGACGAGATTTTCTCGATTTTTCATGTATTTCTTTATCATAGTCAACCATTTTGCTCTGTTTTTCTTTGAAGTTTTGGCATATCCATAGCCAGGCAGATCAACTAGATTCCATTCATCGTTTATTGTAAAATAGTTGATGCATTGCGTCTTTCCAGGCGTAACCGATACGAGTGCAAGTTTGTTGCGACCCGTTAGCATATTTATCAAAGAGGATTTTCCTACATTGGAACGACCGATAAATGCGTATTCAGGCATCTCTGTTTCAGGGCATTTTTGCCAATCTACATAACTATCTATATATTCTGCTGTCTTTATTATCATTAGTCTTACCTTTGTGACGATTTTTTAATTTTGCAAAAGTACAATTTTGGCACAACAAGTAACTCCATATCAAAAAGAAGATGCTACGAAAAAAGAGCAGGTTGAACAAATGTTTGATAATATAGCTCATCGTTATGATTTTCTCAACCACTTATTATCTGCTGGTATAGACAATTTGTGGCGTAGAAAAGCGATCAAAGAAATCGCTAAATCTAATCCAAAAATAGTCATGGATATGGCAACTGGAACTGGCGATTTTGCTGTGGATGCGGCTAAAATGATCCCGCTAGAAAAATTAGTAGCATTAGATTTGTCTGAAGAAATGTTAGTGATAGGAAGAGCAAAGTCAAAGCGAAAAAAATTGGACAATGTCATTGAATTTGTAAAAGGCGACTCAGAAAACTTGCAATACGAAGACAATACTTTTGATGCGATGACAGCAGGATTTGGTGTTCGAAATTTTGGCAATCTAGAGAAAGGATTAGGCGAAATGTGTAGAGTTTTAAAACCAGGTGGGACACTTGTGATTTTAGAGCCATCTCAACCTGATAATAAATTCGTAAAAGCCATATTTAGTATTTATTTCAAAGGAATATTGCCACTTGTGGGGCGTTTGTTTTCTAAAGACCACAGAGCGTACACTTATTTGCCAGAGTCAGTAGAAGCATTTCCAAAAGGAGAAGCATTCGAAAATATTTTGAAAAAAGTTGGCTTCAAAGACGCTAAATGGACATCTTTGACGTTAGGTATATGTGCAATGTACACATGCGTAAAATAATATTCCTCCTCATATTAGTATTGGGAAGTCTTTCGGCTTCTGCTCAGATGAACTATATTGCTAAAGGCAATAAATTGATTTATTTTGGTATTGCTGTAGGCGCAAGCTATGGTGACTATAAAGTGATTCGTAGTCCAAAACTCAATGCAGCCGAAGATACTATCGTACGTGTAGAGACGCAAGGTGGTGCAGGATTTGATTTAGGGATTATATCAAATTTTCAGGTACATAAATATTTTGATATCCGATTTGTGCCGGCACTTTCTTTTTCAGATAAAAGCGTTCTTTTTACTGATAAGTTTGGCGCTCAAACAAAGAAAACAGTACAATCTATTTACTTTAACTTGCCCATTACTTTTCGATATAAGTCAAAACCTATCAATGATTTTCGATTTTTTGTGCTCGCAGGATTTCGCTACAATTTTGATTTGAACGCCAATTCTAACGAAAGAAATGTAGAAACTCAATTACTTGTCAATCGACACGATTTTGGTGTCGAGATGGGATTTGGTTTTCAGATATTCATGCCTACGTTTATTCTTTCTCCAGAGATAAAAGTATATCATAGTATGAAAGATATGAAGAAAGACAATCCTGCACTTATTCATTCACGTGCTATCGAAAAAATGTTTTCTCGCATTTTCACTTTGACTATCAATTTAGAGGGATAAGTTGCTTATTTTTGTCCGTATGAGGTGGCTACTTTTTTATTTAATGCTTTTCGTCTTAGTATGTTCATGTAGTAATAGCGATACAAATCTATCAGATTCATTAGAGGAGGATATTACAGATTCTTTATCAATAGTAAATGAATTAGTGGATGAAAATCTAACTGAATCAGTTCTCTTAGATTCGATAGAAACATATACTCAATTGTCAGAAGAGGTAAAAGGTGATTATAATGGGGATGGAAAGCTGGAAATGATGTGGCTAGAAAGTCCATCCTTTTTTGAAAGTACAGCAGAGGACGAATATTGGGGAGAATGTGATGGTCTTTGTGATTGTTATATTCGATTTTCTGATGAGGAAATTGCTCCTATAAAAGTGTCTACGTGTATCGGTGGTTTTCCTACAAACTATGGAGATTTAAATGACAATGGAGGTGATGAAATCGGATTGCTACCACAATGGTGGACAAGTTGCTGGCGTGCGTATTTTGTTTGGACGTATATAGATGACGAATGGCAAAATGCTGTAGAACCATTTTCGACACATTGTATTCAGTCAGATATGGATTTACCTTTTATTGAAATTGATGAAAGCCATGACGGTAATGTGATTGTTCGCTATTCGGAAATGAATGATAGTATCGAAATTGTTGAAAAATCTGTTCCAATAGGAAAGTAAATATGCCTTTAATAGCTGACATAAAGAAAGAGGCTAATTTCTGTATCAAAGTATGGAAAATAGAAGAGGAAATTGATTTTTTTACTCAAAACGCTTCCTTTTCTCTAGAGGAACAAACAGAATTTAAAAATATAAAGCATAAAAAACGCCAAAAAGAATGGCTCGCTTCTCGTTTTGTACTTAAGCAAATCAATAATAGACTTTTTATCGAAAAAGATGAATATGGTAATCCTCATGCTAAAGGCGCAAAAGGCGATATTTCGATTTCACATTGTACAGCGTTTGCAGCAGCAGGGTTTTCTTCTGCAAACAGGATTGGGATAGATATAGAACCTATTCATGAAAAAATACATCGCATCAAACACAAATTTCTCAATGAAGAAGAATTGTTGGAAATAGATGCGGATAATGAAACAGAACATCTCATCGCTCATTGGTGTATCAAAGAAGCTGCTTACAAATGGTACGGAAAAAAATCATTGGCTTTTAAAGAGAACATCCTTATTAGTCCATTTCAGGTAAAAAATCAGCAAGCATCTGTAAAACTAATTGGTAAAAAAAGCGTTTATCATTTAGATATAGTATTTCGCAAAATAGAGAATTGTATATTTGCTTATACAGTCCATTAAAAATTTACGTATGAAAAATATATTTTTACTTTTTACATGTGTTGCGCTTCTTTTTGTGAGTTGTGATGGCGATGCTATTGATGGCGAGCAAGGAAGTGTGACACTCAATTTTAAAGCAGACTATAATGGACAGTCACTTATGCTCAATGAAAATTACAATCTCAATGGCGATACTATTTTGTTTACTACATTCAAATACTATGTAAGTAATCTTTCAATGGGAAATCAAGAATTTGCAGACATCTTATTGATAGATGCCGCTAATGATGACAATACATATCACTATGAATTGCCCGTAGGAAACTATGACAATATCGAGATGGGATTGGGCGTAGATGCTATTGATAATGCAAAAAGTCCATCTATTTATGCCAATGAACACCCGTTGAGTTTTATGCAAAATAATTACTGGGGAATGCTAAATAGTTACGTGTTTATTAAAATTGAGGGTTTTTTCATTCAAAATGGCGTGCAAACTCCTATAGCCTACCATGTCGGATCGGATCCTTATTATAGAAATTTTTCTGCTGCACAAAATTTACAAATAGTACAAAATACCAATCAAACTATTGACGTAGTAGTGGATGTAAACAATGTACTTCAAAATGTAAATCTCCCTACAGATGCCGATACACATACAGTCAATA
>JBMZDS010000035.1:0-10597 GCA_049614465.1 Chitinophagales bacterium | reverse complement strand
CGGGTTCTGTAGATGTTAAAGAGTCTATTATCACAAAAGACAATGGTTTTGACAACATTACTTTTATACAAAAAGGAAGTCCTTTTGAAGAAATAGAACGCAGAGATGCAATATATCTCAGTAATATGACGGGTTAAAATAAAACACCGAAGACTCTTTGTTGTAATATGACAAAGGCTTTGGTGTTTTTCAGTTTTGTACGAAATATTATTTTATCTTAATATCCTTATCCTCTTTATCTAAAAAACGAAACTCTGTCAGTGGCAATTCATTATGTGCTGATACGCCTATCCATTGTTTATGTTCCCAAGACCATTTTATTTGTTGAGAAATAAACCCTTTATTGATAAAGGCGGCAATGTATGGGTGGACTACTAATCTAAAAGCAATATTCTTAGCAACTAAATATTCTATTTGATGTTCTATTTTTTCTAATAGAAGTAATGATGCTTCTATTTTACCTGTACCACCACATGTAGTACACTGTTCTTTGGTTTTGATGACTACTTGAGGACGAACTCGTTGACGCGTTATCTGCATCAAATTGAACTTAGAAAGCGGCAATACTGTTGTAGTTGCTTTATCTAGCTTGAGCAACTCTTTCATTTTGTCATTGATGATTTTCCTGTTTTCAGCATTTCGCATATCAATAAAATCGATAATCACAATACCTCCCAAATCTCGCAAACGCAATTGTCTTGCTACAGCCTCAGCAGCACCTATATTTACATTCAAAGCATTAGACTCTTGGTCGCCAGTCATCGCAATTTTGTGACCACTATTGACATCAACTACATGCATTGCTTCGGTATGTTCTATCACCAAATATGGTCCTTTCCCATAAGGGACGACAGAACCAAAAGATGATTTTATCTGCTTGGTAATACCAAAATGATCAAAAATTGGTGCTTGTCCTTTATAGAGTTTTACTAGTTTTTTCTTGTCAGGGGCAGCACTTTCTAAATACGATTGTAGCGACTTTGCAAGATTTTCATCTGAAGTCGTTATTCCTGTAAAATTATCATTGAGAATATCACGAACAAGAGTGATAGATTTATCTACCTCACTTACCAATTTATCTCTGTAAGAAGCTCCTTTGAGGTTTTTGATAAGCGTATCCCATTTAGCTAATAACTGCTTAAGATCATTATGTAGCTCAGCAGCACCTTTTCCTTGTGCTACAGTTCGTACAATGACACCAAAGTTTTTTGGCTTGAGACTTTTTATCAAAACCTTCAATCGTTTACGCTCATCTTCATTGCGCAATTTCTTAGAAACACCTACAAAATCATTGAAAGGAGTCAATATCAAATATCTTCCTGCAAATGAAATCTCTGTAGTCAGTCTTGGACCTTTAGTACTTATAGGCTCTTTAAAAACTTGCACAGGAATGATAATTTTCGGCTTTAATACATCTTTGATGTTGCCGTTTTTATCTATTTCTGGAAGTTTCTTGAGATTCTTAAGATCTTTGTCTTGGTCAGAACCTGATACCACAGGTTTGAAAAAATTGAGATATGTCTTTACATCTGCTCCCAAATCTGTATAGTGTAGAAAGGCATCTTTTTCGTAGCCTACATCTACAAATGCAGCATTGAGACCAGGTATTACTTTTCTAACCCTACCCAAATAAACGTCACCAACCTTAAAAGCATTTTCTTCTTTTTCCTGGTGAAATTCGACAAGTTTTTTGTCTTCGAGTAAAGCTATCTCTGCACCCGTTGAGGTGTTCTGTATGACTAGCTCTTTTTCCAAATGTTGAGAATAAATATGGACAGACTTGTCCACTTTTTAAAAGAAATAAAGAAAGGCACAGCATAAATAAAAATTATTTTTGCTGCACCTGACTATAATTTTGATCTCAAGAGGAGAAATGGATTATTTCTTCTTCTTGTGACGGTTTTTTCTCAATCTTTTCTTACGCTTATGCGTTGCTATCTTATGTCTTTTTCTTTTCTTACCACTTGGCATAATCCCAAACTTTTAAAAGGTTCACAAATAAATCAATGTTATATAAGTTTAAAACGCAAAAGCGTTTCTTTTATCCAACTATTAAAGGCTCAACTGCTCTATATAGGCTTGTATTTCCTGTTTTAATTCTTCATTCTCTACAAGCGATTGACATTTTTTTAATGCATCTATGGCTTTGTTTGTTTCACCTAAACCATTGTATGCTTCTGCCAATAAAAATAGTGCCTCTGCATTATCGGGCTGCAAAGATACAACATTTTCTAATCTTTGCACAGCTTTCTCAAATTGAGCCGATACTATTCCGAATTTCCCTAACAATAAATTGGCGTCAATATGCAAGCTATCTTGCGCTACTACGTCTAAAAGCATGGTTATTCCTTGCATTGTCTGTGTCTCATCTTCTAGATAAATTGTAGCCAATTTTACTTTTGCATCTATATCTGTGCTATCTTTTTCGACAGCATTGGCGTAAGAAATTACGGCTTGATTATGTAAAAAATGATTGAATTCGGCATCGTAAGCGTCATTTTGGCTTACGCTATATTGTCTATCTCCTGCTACGAGCCATGCGTCTTTTGTATCCATCAATTCGGCTTTGGGGCTATGATACCATGCCGAAAAATTGTATTGTTCTCTTTCTTCATAAAATGCAATAATAGAATCTATCGCAGCTAAAGAGTTTTGATCAGTTAGTTGATCTGTGTAGGATTGTAAAACACTTTGATCTGCTGGAGAGAGAGTTTGATTGTATTCATCTATAAATATTTTATCAAAAGCATCGTTAGGCGCAGCTAGTGATAATATAGGAACTGTCTCTTCTGTATCAACTAGAGGAGGGCGGATATCTAGAAATAGAAAAATAAGTAGGGTTAGTATTATACTTGTAGCAATTGCTAAAATTGGGCCTTTTGTCATGCCGCAAAATTAGGGCTTAAGATTGGCTTTTACTTCTTCTGAAAAAGTTTTTGAAGGTTTAAAAGCGGGAACAAAGTGCTCAGGAATGACGATAGCCGTATTTTTCTTGATGTTTCTGCCGATTTTTTGGGCACGTTTTTTTGTGATAAAACTTCCGAAACCTCTGATATATACATTCTCACCTTCTTTGAGTGAGTCTTTTACTTCTTTGAGGAAACTTTCGATAGTGACAAGAACGTCTACTTTTGGTATGCCTGTTTTTTCGGAAATATTATTAACTAAGTCTGCTTTTCTCATAGTGTTGTTTTTTTTTGGTCATTTGTAAAAAATGCACCTAAAAATAGGACTTTTTTTTGAAAAAGTAAGACTTTTGAATGCTGAGATGAAAACGCAAAACACTTTTTTTACTAGAAACCTAATGCTTTGGGCGCAAGACTATGAGCGAAACATGCCTTGGAAAGGAGAAAAAGATCCTTATAAAATTTGGCTTTCGGAGATTATTATGCAGCAAACTCGTGTAGCACAAGGAACGGGTTATTATCTTCGATTTATAGCCGCTTTTCCTACAGTGCAAGATTTAGCGAATGCAAGCAGTGATACGGTGATGAAAATGTGGGAAGGATTGGGCTATTATTCAAGAGCTAGAAATCTTCATTTCACGGCTAAATATATTGCTGCAGAACTTGACGGAGTATTCCCTACAGAATACAATAATTTATTGAAACTCAAAGGAGTGGGTGCATACACGGCTGCGGCTATTGCTTCTTTTGCTTACGACCTTCCGCATGCTGTAGTAGATGGAAATGTCATCCGAGTTTTAAGTCGATTTTTTGGCATCAAAACACCCTTTGATACAACAGTGGGAAAGAAAGAATTTCAAGCCAAGGCGGACTTGCAAATTGATGTCAAAAATTCAGCATTGTACAATCAAGCTATCATGGATTTTGGAGCAAGTATATGCGCTCCTAAAAAGGCAAAATGCGAAGAATGTCCATTACAAGATAAATGTGTTGCTTTTCAAAAAAATGAAGTAGAAATATTGCCTGTAAAAGCGAAAAAAATAAAGATGAAAAGTCGATTTTTTCTTTATTTCATCATTGAAAAAGAGGGTGAAATCTATGTCGAAAAACGTAAAGAAAAGGATATTTGGCAAGATTTATATCAATTTCCATTATTGGAACTGCCAAAAAAAACTGCCAAGGCAAAATTTAAGGCTCTTGATTTGAGTCAATTGATAGGAAGCGCTGACTATGAAATAACGAATATCTCACAAGAATATGTACAGCAGCTTTCTCACCAAAAAATAACAGCCTATTTTGTAAAAATAAATACAAATGCGCCATTGAATAGTCAATATACACTGGTGGAGAAAGAAAAATTGAGTAATTTTGCATTTCCTAGAATAATTACTTTGTTTTTATATGATAAATAACTACATTTATTCTAGTAAAATTAAGATGACATGATAAATAAAGTAACTTTATTGGGAAGACTGGGAAAAGACCCAGAAGTGAGACATTTTGACAATGATAGTGCTGTGTGCAATTTTACAGTTGCAACTAGCGAATCATACAAGGGTAAAGACGGCAATCGTGTAGAACAAACAGAGTGGCACAATGTTGCTATCTGGAGAAATGGACTCGTAGGTGTAGCAGAAAAATACTTGAAAAAAGGAAGTCTTGTTTATGCTGAAGGAAAACTCCGTACACGTAGTTGGGATGACAAAGACGGAAACAAAAGATATACAACAGAAATTATTGTAGATAATTTCAAAATGCTAGATGGCAAGAGTGGTAGTACAGATGGAGGACAGAGACCTGCTCCTACAGCTGCTGATGCGCCAGTAAGCACTCCCGCTTCAGATGATATAGCAGATGATTTACCATTTTAATCAACAATCAATCTGTATTTTTAACTAAAACTTACGCCATTGGAAAGTGACAGTTTGCCCCCAGGGGAATCATTTAATTATCTTTTTCTGAACATAGCACAGTATTTCAATCCTTGGGATTGGCAATACCTTTATGCTTTTTTACTAATACTTGTTTTATTGTTTTTTTCTGCCTTGATTTCAGGTGCGGAAGTAGCATTTTTTTCCCTTTCAGCAAAAGATATCAAAGAGCTTGCAGATGAAAATAAGCCAGAGAACAAGAAAGTAATCGCACTTTTAGACACGCCAAGATTTCTATTATCTACTATTTTGGTAACTAATAATTTTATCAATGTAGCGATTATTGTTTTTTCGCATTTCATCATTTCATCGTTGCTTAAGATAGATGACTTTCCCGTTTTGGAAGGTGTTCTTAATATAGTTATTGTGACACCGTTACTTGTCTTTTTTGGTGAAGTATCTCCTAAGATTTTTGCAACACAGCAGAATATTGGCTTTGCTAAAGTTACAGCTCGACTTTTGGCATTTCTCAAAATAGTCTTTTTCCCAATCAGTTGGTTGTTGGTTAAGTCGGGTGTTTTTATAGAAGGAAGATTGCACAAGACAAAAGAGGAAATAGACTTAGATGAAATAGAAAAAGCTATCGAGTTGAGTACAAAAAATGATTCTTCTAAAGAAGATGTAGATCTACTGAAAGGAATCGTTCATTTTGGCAACAAAACAGTAAAGCAAATCATGAGTTCTCGTATGGATATGACGACACTCAATGTCACACAAACTTACGATGAAGTGATAGCGATTATCAAAGAATCTGGTTATTCTCGAATTCCAGTATTTAATGATACTATAGATAATCTTGTGGGTACGCTTTATATCAAAGATATTTTGAGCTTCTTAAATGAAAGTAAAGATTTTGAGTGGCAACAACTTTTGCGTGAACCTATGTTTGTGCCAGAAACCAAAAAAATAGACGATTTACTACGCGAATTTCAGGCAGATAGAATGCATCAAGCAATAGTAGTCGATGAATATGGAGGGACACAAGGATTGGTTACACTTGAAGACATTTTGGAAGAAGTTGTGGGTGATATCAAAGATGAATTTGATGATTCTTTAGAGAAAGAATATCGAAGATTAGACAATGATACTTATCTGATAGAAGGTAAAGTATTGTTAAATGATCTGTGTCGAATAATAGATGTAGACAATGATACGTTTGATGAAGCAAAAGGAGAGTCAGATTCTTTAGCAGGATTAATTATCGAAATACTAGGAGAAATCCCTAAGAAAGGAAAGAAATTGGAATGGAATAAATTTCAATTTGAAGTGATAAATATAGAAAAACATCGCATTCAGAAAGTAAAACTGACGATAAAGGAAGTATGAAAGCAATCCAAAAAATAGCACTATTTTTTTCAATCATGAGTTTGTTGATGGCATGTGAGCGGGATGATTACACACCTAAACAAAAAGCGTATCCTAGAGTAAACTATCCTGAACGAACAGGCTACACACTCTATGATAGGGAAAGCTGTCATTATCTTTTTGAGTATCCCAACTATGCAGAGATAGAGCAAGATACGATTTTCTTTGAAGAAGATGTAAGCGAACAATGTTGGGCAAATATTGTGATTCCTTCATTTAACGGAAAAATACACTTATCATACAAAGCAATAGGAAAAGACATTACACTAGAAAAAGTGCTAGAAGACTCTCACGAAATGCTTACCACTCACACACAAAAAGCGGACTATATAGATGAATATGCTATTCAAAATAAATATGGTGTGCAGGGGCTGATGTTTGCGGTAGGAGGTGATGCAGCTACTAATACACAGTTTTATATGACGGATTATGAAAACCATTATTTAAGAGGGGCTTTATATTTTGAATCTACGCCTAATGCGGATAGTATCGCACCAATGGTAGAATTTGTAAAGGAAGATATGTATCATCTTTTCGAGACTTTTCAGTGGAAGTAAAAACAAATCATTCTTTTTCTTATTTTTTTAAAGATTTCTAAATATGCTTTCGTATTTTTAGCCATCTTTATGCACATCCAGATTTTTAGACTTTTTACAGTACTGTTTTTATTAGCAGGATTTTCGGTATCTTTTTCGCAGACCAATATCAGTGGTTTTGTTGTAGACAAAGAAACAGGAGAAGGAATTCCTTTTGCCAATATCGTAGCTAGTAGCAATTCTAGTGAAGGTTGTTCTTCTGATATGGATGGTTTTTTTAGTTTAAAGACGAGTAGCAATATTTCTACACTTTCGGTATCATATCTAGGTTATCAGACTGCTACTTATACGGTGAGTAATCGATATGATAAAGATATACGAATAGAGCTCGATGGTACAGGTATCCAATTTGATGAGATAGTAGTCAAAGCTAAAAAAGATAGAAAAATTCCTAAAGATACAGCCGCAATATCGCTTCAGCAAAAAGTGATAGATAATAAAGAATTTAACCGTCCTAAATCTTTTGATTCTTACGAATATAGGGAGCATACCAAGACGGAAATTGATTTATATAAGATAAAAGAGAATTTTACAGATAGAAAAATATTGCAACTCGTTAAAGTAATCTTTGATTATGTAGATAGTACTGAAAGCGGAATAGCCTTTTTACCTACTTTATTATTCGAGAATATTACAGATGTTTATTATCAAAACGAGCCTCTTCAAAATAAAGAAATCACACAAGCGGAGCAAATGACAGGTATTGAAAACCTTAGTGCGACACAATTATTAGGTGAAGTTTTTGAAGAGTTTGATTTATATGATAATATCATTAGCGCAGGTGGAAAAGCATTTACAAGTCCTTTTTCTAAAACAGGATTGACAACATACCGCTATTATTTGCTTGATAGTATGAAAGAAGATGGGATTAATTATTATCGTCTTGATTTTTCTCCTAAAAACAAACATGACATTGCTTTTACTGGATATGCTTGGATAGAAGAGGGCAGTTACGCCATAAAATCTATAGAATTTAAATTGCCATCGAAAACTAACATCAATTTTATTAGTGATTTTTATGTACATCAAGGATTTGAAAAGGTAAATGATAACTGGATTTTAAGCGAAGAATTGGTTCAAATTTCTGCCAATTTGCGTAAAAAATCAAATAAAGGAACATTGCTTCTTCAAAAGAAAATGTACCGTGACAGTATAGCGATAAACCATCAGATCGACCCTAAAATATTTGAGGGAGAAAGATATATTGTCAATGATAATGTAGAAGATCAGTCTGACGAGTGGTGGAAAGCAAATAGAGTAAGTCAACTCACTCCTGCAGAGGCAGGAATAAGCACTATGATAGATAGTGTAAAAAATACAAAATCATACAAAGTCATGGATTGGCTTGGGTATACGGCAACTAGCGGTCATTTCAGAACTGGCCCTATTGAATTTGGTCGTTTTTATAAGTTTGTAAGCTGGAATAGTATCGAAGGAACCCGCCTGAGATTTGGTGGTAGGACAAATAAGTCTTTAAGCGAAAAGTGGAGGTTAGAGCCTTACTTTGCTTATGGACTGAAAGATAAAATATGGAAATATGGTGCAACTCTTCGACTAAAACTTCCGCAGAGAAATAGGAAGTGGGCTGCGATGGAATTCACTTATCAAAAGGATTTTACATTTTTAGGTCGTGCTTTCGAAGAACAGCTTTTGACACATGATAATATTGTCAATTCTATTCTCTCTTCTGGACCTCTAGACAATGTAATGCTTAATGAACGCTATTCGATCTACTGGGAAAAAGAATGGATGAAAGGATTATTTACGAATACTACTTTTAATCGAGTACATTTCATTCCGGTAGAAAATCAAATAGAGTTTAAAGAGGTTTTGCCTAATAATCAAACGAAAGAATTGCCTGGTTTTACATCCACAGAAATAGGAACAAACTTCCATATTGGATTTAAGCAAAAATATTTTGAAAGCACATATTATAAAGTTGAACTAGGTTCTACAAAACCTGTTTTGGATATTGGGTATAATGTGGCTATTAAAGATTTTTTAGGAGGTGATTTCACTTATCATAAACTCACATTCAATCTAAAGCAAAACTTACCTAGCAAGTTAGGAATCACAAAATATCAAGTACAAGCCGGTAAAATATTTGGTGATGTTCCTTATCCTTTGATGTTTTTGCCTGTGACAAATCAGAGTTTTTACTACAATAAAAACTCATACAATCTGATGAATGGATTTGAATATGGCGCAGATCAGTATTTTGCGGTTTGGATGGATCATCATTTTGATGGAAAAATCCTTAATAAAATACCTGGAATCAATTATTTGCAGCTACGTAGTATTGTCTCTATCAAAGCAATGATAGGAGAGACGAAGCAAAGCAACCTCAATCTTGTACAAACGCCTAATGGAATGTCAGTTCCAGAAAACTGGTATATAGAAGCAGGGTTTGGTATAGAAAACATAGGGAAAATGGCAAGATTGGATTTTGTGTGGAGATTGACACAAAAAGATAAGCCGGATGTCAATCATTTTGGGATAAAATTTGCTATTACGCCAAAACTATAATTTTATATATTTTTATCTATGACGGCTTCACATCTCATAGCAAAAAGCGTAGCCTATTTTCAAAGAATACAAAAAATAACAGCACTTCTTTTTCTGATTGCAGGAGGGATTTCTTTCCTTTTTAGCGAGCAAATTTTAGGCTATTGTATTTCATCAGTTCTAGCAGGATTTAGTTTATTTCTATATTATCAAGCTCATGAAGGTGAGAGCCCAGTTTTAGACACCTTAAAGCATAAACCAAAATCAATAGTATGGGTTTATCATCATTGCTTAGTCTCTATGCCTTTTGGTGTTAAGACTTTTGAGCGAACGACTTTATATATCTATACACTCGACAAACAATATCATACGCAGTTGATAAAAAATGATAGTGCAGAAAAATTGCTTGTCACATTAGAAAAAGAATTGCCACAAGCTACGTTTGGCTTTAGTGTAGAAAAAGAACAACTTTATCGAGCCAATCCTGCTATGCTTTTGCGGTAGTCTTGCGAGTAAGGCTCCAAAACATGACAACATCATAGATAAAATGAGCCGCCATAGCTGCATAAATACTTTGATGCTTCATCAGATATCCCATACCTGCGCTGACAAACACGAGAAAAATGCCATAAAGACTCATTTTCCAATCTTTGGGATTGAGATAGCCATGAATTGCAACAAATATAATAGCTGTAGGAAAAATGAAGATAAATGATTGTATCGCTCCTCTAAATAAAATCTCTTCGCCTACGCCTGCACAAAAAGAATAAAACAAGATATGATACCATTGTGGATTGAGTCGCTGTATCATTTTGCCAAAAAAATCATTGATATTGCTAAAAATCGAATGTTTAAGTAGCAACAATCCTAGCAATCCAGCCAATAAGCCACTTCCCAATCCAATACTGATATCTATAAAAGTAGCAGATGTAAAAGCCATCATTTGCCAAAAATCGACTTGCTTGTTGAACAACAAAATAATGTATCCAATCATACTAAAACCGACAAGTGTAAACACACTAAGAATAAACAATGTTTTTTTATTGAGGTGCAAAATAAGAAGTCTTTAGAATTTCAAATATATGGAATAATTCGATTTATCTTTTACAATCTACTGTTCCCCATAAGCAAACCGCTCCATCTCTTTCAGTCTATCATGCGCTTGTTGCATACTTATATCTTCCAATTTTCATCAGGATTTTTACTGGTGTGGAGTACTGCGTGTATTTTTACTATCAGTTTTTCTTCTTCAATCGTGAAGTGTATCATAAAAGGAAACTTTATCAAAGGCAGC
>JBMZDS010000034.1:0-10727 GCA_049614465.1 Chitinophagales bacterium | reverse complement strand
GCCAAAGTAGAGCAAGAAAAATTGTGCAAAGAATATAAAGATCAACTTGATATCACCATTGCTCGTCCATCAGTCATCTCTGGTGAGCGTGAAGCCGAATTGTACGAATTTATCAAAGCTGTAAAAGGAGGAGTAGTCCCTTTGGTTGGTTTCAATGAAAAATATCTAGGCATTATCAATATCAAAGATTTGATAAAAGCATTGCATGATATGACAGTAAGTGAAAAAACAAGTGGCAAAGCGTACTATCTTTCTTCGGAAGAAACAATTTCATGGAAAGCACTAGCAGAGATGATTGCTAAAAAATTGAATAAAAAACCGCTTTACTTAAAATTGCCTCATTTTGTGATAAAAATAGCGGGTAGTTTATCTGGGTTTGTAGGAAAACTGCAAGGCAAAGCACCGACATTTGATAGTGAAAAAGCGAAAGAAGGCGTTCAAACAGCTTGGGTTTGTAGTGTCGAAAAAGCAAAACAAGATTTTGGTTTTGAGCAGACGGTAAGCATTGAACAAGGAATTTCAGAGGCAATAGATTGGTATAAGATGAATGGGTGGTTGTAGAGGATTAATTTTGAATAATTGAATTGCGGAATTGAAGAATAAACTACATTGTAAGTGTTTTGTCATAAATACAACTAGTAAAACTATGAGTCACTTTTCTTCGTTTTGATTATATGAAATATTTTTTATTCTTTTTTTTAATAGGTTTCTTTTATTTCAACTGTCCTGCACAAGTAGATTCAAATACGACACTTCCTGTTTTTGTAACTCCTAAAATGCCACAATTCCCAGGTGGAGACATGGCTATATTGAAATACATCTCTAGCATGGATTATTCCACTATACCTTTTCCTAATATAGAAGACAACTTCACACCTAAAGCCTTTATTGGTTTCACGATTGATAAAGAAGGTAATGTAACTAACGTAAACATCTTAAAATCTAGTGGAATTGAAGCATTTGATAAAGCTGCTCTGGTTCACGTACAGAAAATGCCAAAATGGATTCCAGTAGATACACCTGTAGAAATGGCAATTCCATTTCAAATTCATCTTGAATAAAAGGAAAACTTTAAAGACTGTCGAGTATTTCTTGTGCTTGATCTTTAAATGTAGAATTGCTATCTATTAAGTCTTGGTATATATTCTTGGCTTGTTTGGTTTTCCCTTTTTTGATTAAAAGTTCTGCTTTGTACCATTTAGCACTCGATGAAAAAGTAGCATTATTTGCGATTACATTATCAAAGTGTTTGATGGCTGTGTTTTGATTGCCTAGATAGTAGTTCGACAATCCTGCATAATAATTACTTTCAATTGTATTATATCCATTTTTGATTGACTGCTCAAAGTAGTAGATAGAATTAGTGTAATCACCAGATTGATAAGTAGATAATCCTATTTGATAAAAATCTGTAGCACTATTGCCTATACCACCTTGAGAAATATTAAAATCATTAAACAAGTCTTGCTCATTGTTTACTTTTTCTTTTTTGGCTATATCTAGTGATTCTGAAGTCGTAATAGTTGCAGGCGAAGGAGCTACACTTCCATATTCTACTTCTTCTTCCATCTCTACTATTTCGGCATCGTCTTCTGGTGCAAAATAACCATTAGTCACTATTGTCTCATATGCACGCTCTGTATCTTGATTGCCAGGCACAGCGATATTGTCTACTGCCAGTATTATTCTGTCATCCTTTCCTAAATCAATACTACTATTACTGTTTTCTTCTAATATTTCCTCATCGGCTATTGCTACACCATCCATTTCAGCTAAAAGAACTGCTATATCTTCTGTGTTTTCAGTTTCAATAGGTTCATCTTTTAAATCAATAATTTCAAAAGTAGATTCTAGTTTCTCTTCTTCTACACTAGCTTCTGCAAGAGTTTCGTTGTTAGTCGAAAAAGTATCCACAAAGAAAAATACACTTCCGATCAATAGAGTAAAAGAAGCAGCTATAGCACCAACCTTGTATATAATAGGAAATATCTTTCTCTTATTGGACTGACTTTTAAATTCCGTATTGCGAACTTGTTTTTGAATTTTTTTAATCAACAATTGACTTTTTTCATTATCACCTATGCTATCAAATCCTTCCATAGCTTCACGAGCAAAATCGTCTTGCTCTACTTCATCAAGAAAAGAAGATTTCTCTTTTTCAGCCATACGATGATTGAAAAAACGTTGCCAATTTTCGGCATTGATATGTTTTTTATTCTCGTCCATCTTCGTTTGTCATCTTTATTTTAAGATTCCTTTTTCCATTTTGAATATAGCTTTTTACTTCTTTGAGTGTATAGCCAGTGATTTCTGTTATTTCGCTGTAGCTTTTTTCTTCAAGATAAAATAATGTGATACATTTTTGTTGCTCTTCTTTTAGCTGAGGTAATGCTTTTTCAAGTTTCTCATGCCATTTTTCTTTTGCTTCTTTGTCATTGAGATGTAAAGAAATGTCAGATTCCATATTTTTTTCTGCAAAATCTGTATATGCATCTGATTTTACTTGCTGAGATTGTTCTTTTCGCAAGATTTGTAGACAATAATTTTTTGAAAGAGTATAGAGCCAAGATTTAAAATACTCTACTTCATGTTTTTTGAGTTGTGTCATGATTTGTTCAAATATCCCCATGACTGCATCTTGAGCCTTGTACTCATTTTTTAAATACTTGATGCATAATCCAAGAACTAAATGCGCATATCGTACATACAATTCACCTACATATTTTGTGTCATTAGTAGTTTTATATTTTGCTACCAATATTTTTTCATCTAAGGAGTCTATATGTTCTGTCTTTTTAAAAAACACTGACACAAATATAACTATTTGCTTGTTTTGTTGTGCTTTAATTATACTTCATAAGTATAAAAAATAAAATTGGCATGGAATTGGTCTATAATCAGATAGTTAATGTTTGTATAGAAGAGAATCAGTACGTGATATGTCAAGAAATAACTGGCAGGATTATTTATGTTTTTCATATCTTTACACAGCAAAAAAATAATTTAACAAAACGAAACAAAATAGTTAGAGATCTCGTATACCCTAATAAATTCCTACTGATATGAAAAAAATAATTACAATTTTAGCTTTAATAGTTTCAACAACACTTCTTTTTGCCAATTATGAAGGAGAGTCTTCTTATGAGAGCTCTGGTATGTCATATAATGTAGAAAGATCTGGAGGTCAAGTATATCTCTATATACAGATGCCTAATGCAGAGCAATATAGTGAAGTCCAATTGTACAGGAGTGACAATATGACTGAATCTTTTAAACGAATAAAATATTTGAATGCAGATGCTGCTGCAGAATTAGGAACATCTGGCTTGCTAGTTGATAAGTATCCTTTGCCTGCAAGACAAGATGCTTATTACAAAATAGTTACTACAGATGCTAATGGAGTCCAAAAGACATATCCTGCTGTAGTACTTGAGTCAGGAAAATAATTTATACTTATATAAACACACAAGAAGAGTTTAGTTGAAAAGCTAAACTCTTTTTTTATTGCTGAATATGTAGCGTTTGTGTAGGAAAAGCAAAACCAATATTCATTTCTTCTGCCTTTTTCAAAATAGCCAAGAGCATTTCTTGTTTGCAGTCAAGTTCTTTTCCCCATGAGTCTACATTGAAAAAAACACTGACCATAATATTGAGGGATGATGCTCCAAGACTATTGAGTCTTATAATTGTTTTATTGTTGAGTGTGTGCTCATATTCATTAAAGATAAGCTCTACTTCTTTTACAAATATTTCTATTTTTTCTACAGGAGTACCATACTCTATTCCCAACTCTGTTCTCCATCTACGATATACTCTAAGTCCATAATTATCGATGGGCACATTAGACAATTCTCCATTAGGAATATATGCCAATGATTGATGAGGAGTACGAATACGAGTAGCACGCATACCTACTTCTTCTACCTCCCCCTCTATGCCACTTGCTAGTATGTAATCTCCTATCTCAAATGGATGATCGATAAAAATAGTAATGGAACCAATAAGATTTTTGACAGTATCCTGTGCAGCAAGTGCTAAAGCCAATGCTCCAACCGATAAACCTGCAAATATTGCTGTTACGTCTACATTTAATTCTCGAAGACAATAAGTTAACGCTATAGCGCCTATCAATATTTTTAGCATTTTTGAGACAATAGGGAGGAGTTGATCATCCATCTTAGTCTCTGACTTAGCAACAACTTTTTCTACATAATGCAATCCAAGCCCAATAATACGCATGACAAGCATAGCCGTAAAAATGATAATCAATAAATGAGATGCTATAATGATATACTGCGACAACTTGATAGGTAGTAGCAATACTGCAATGAATTTATTGATGAAGATAGTCGTAGACAATAAACTAAATGCAACTGCTATTTTCTCTATAAGATGAATCGGATTGTGCTTTTCGATTATTTTCACTTTAGATATTAGGCGAATAATATAAGCAACTATCCATTTGACTATCCAATAAAAAATAAATGATGCAAGCAATCCTATAAGCATTCCAAGCCATTGCCAAAGTTTTAATCCTAGAAACTGTTTTGCACCTATTTTTTGTGGTAGTAAATTGCTCAAGAAATCTGCTCCAAAAGGAAAAACTTCACTATACATCTCATCTAGATGAATAATCGTATTAGCTGAATACAGCCATTCATCTCCTATTTTTTCTAGATAAACTCTTTCTTCTTTTGCACTTAGGATAAAAATGCTTTGCTCTCTTGTAGTATCTATATAGTTTGCATTCTTAGGAATAAGATTCATGTCTATATAGATTCCATTTCCATCTAGTACTTTTTTGAGTTGAATAGCGTAAGCTATTTTTTCCCTTTCACTAGCTTCAGGAGCATAGATAGTCATTGCTGATTTTTCAGGCGTATAAGTATCATCCTGTAGATAATATAAGTGTGTGAAAATGGTGTGATATGGGCTACTAGTATTTGCCTCAGGATTTATTTCTTCTTGAGCAAAAATGCCATTCGAACTAATAAAAATAAAAGCAAAAAGAAAGAATAATCTAGACATAGGATTTCGATTGAGCTGCAAAATTACGAAAAAGTATCGCTAAAACTCTTGCATCGGATCCCAGCAGATTTTATCAAAATTAATGATTTGATTTTCGACTACTTTTATTCCTTCTTCTTCCAGCAGTTCTGCCATACGTGTTGGAGGAGAAAAATGTGCTTGTCCTGTGAGTAATCCTTTTCGATTGACAACTCTATGCGCAGGTACAAGAGGGATGATATTATGGGCATTATTCATCGCCCAACCTACCATTCTGGCTGCTTTCGGTGCGCCTATACATTTGGCTATCATGCCGTAAGAGGTAGCTCTTCCTCTGGGGATTTGTCTCACCACATTATATACTTTTTCAAAGAAAGTTTCTTCATTTAGCTTATCCATTGCCAAATAGTTTGAATTGTAAATAGTTAATCTTTCTGCCGTCCTTTATGTGCATTTTCTCGTAATGAGTCTGTACTTCTGTTAAGATAGCGTGTGCGGTTCCATTATTATAAATATCTCGTTCTACAACAATTGGTTTTATTTTTTCTTCTTTTAATCGCTCTAATGCATAATCAAAGAAATCAGGATTGTCGTGTTTGAGATGAATGATTGTATCTTTTTTAGCTATTTTGCGGTATAAATCAAAAAAGCGATTAGAAGTCAAGCGATGTTTTTCATGCCTGTCTTTTGGAAAAGGATCGCAGAAAGTAATCCATATCTCATCCACTTCATTTTCTTCAAAAAATAAGTCGAGCAGTTCTATTTTTGTTCTGAAATAAGCAACATTTTGAATATTATTCTCAGTAGCATCTTTTGCCCCTTTATGGAGTCGAGCACCTTTGATGTCTATTCCTATAAAATTTTTATTAGGCGTTCTTTTCGCTAAATTGTAAGCATATTCTCCTTTGCCACATGCCAATTCTAGTACAATAGGATTTTCGTTGACAAAATGATCTTTTCTCCATTGCCCTTTCAGATTTACGATAGTGCCTTCACTATTTATCATTTTTGGGTCTTTGAAACTTGGATTTTGATATACATTTTTAAATGATGCCATTTCCTCAAATCGTTTCAACTTATCTTTTCCCATCTTCAGTTTATTTTATGCAAATATCCAAAAACTATCTTGATTTAAGGATTTCCCACCCCAATTTTGTATTTTTGGTGGCTTGGGTAAATTTTTTGCTCAATTTTAGCGTTGTACCATTATGAAAAAAATATTATTCTTTCTTTTTACAGTTTCGTTTCTATCTTCTTTTGCTACTCACTTAGTGGGAGGTGAGATGACATATACCTACACAGGAGTTGGTACTACTTATGATGTGATACTGACTATATATCGAGATGATTTTAATGGAAATCCTAATGCTTTATTTGATGATCCTGCTGTGATTTATATTTTTGATGAAAATGATAATTATATAGACCAAGTCGTAGTTAACTTAACCAATGAGTTTCCAGACATACCAAATCCACCTGAATATGACAACCCATGTTTAGAAGACCCTACTAATGTGAGAATAGATAGAGGCGTATATGAATTTCAAGTAACATTACCTAACGCTGCTTTAGGATACCATCTAGTCTATGGACGTTGCTGTAGAAATGGTTCTTTAGTACAGAATCTCAACAACCCTGGAAATCAGGGTCAACTCAGTACTGCCTATATTCCTCCTACTGCAGTATATCAAAACAGTAGTCCTGTATTCACTAATCCGCCTCCTGTTTTTTTATGTTTGGGAGATGTAATTTTACAACATGGTGCTACCGATCCAGATGGAGATGATTTGACTTATTCTATGTGTTCACCTTTTCAAGGATTAAATACTGCTCAGCCAGCGATGACAGCAGGCAACTTTCCTGATGCTTCATTATTCCCTCCACATTCTACAGTTGTGTGGCAGCCGCCATATAGCCCTACAAATCCTCTAGGAGGAGGCACGCCTATTGCTATAGACCCTAACAATGGATTGATAATAGGACAAGCAAATACTGTAGGTACATTTACAGTAGGAATATGCGTAAGTGAATATAGAGCGGGAGTATTATTAAGCACTGTAATAAGAGACTTTCAATACACAGTAGTAGAATGTGACGTTCCTGCATCAAATACTCCTGTTGTCCCAAATGAGACAGATGATATTGCAGATTTGGATATTGACGTTAGTTTTTTACCTGACTATATAACTACATTACCTATTATAGAAAAAAATTGTACTGACCTAGATATTCAATTTGAAAATACCTCTTACCAATTTGGCAATACCCCTACAACAGGTGCAGACACTTATTTTTGGGATTTTGGTGATGGAAATACAAGTACCGCTTTTGAACCTCAACACACTTATGCTGATACAGGAGTTTATATTGTGACGAATGTTATAGAAGTAGATATAGATGGAGAGTCTTGTGTTGATACTGGTTATTATTTAATATATGTTTTCCCTCAATTAGACATAAATATAGAAATAGAGGCAAATACAGCGTGTATTATAAACGAAATAAGTCCAGAATCAATTGTCACTGCAGGAGCAGCTTATGATTATGTCACAGAGTGGGAATGGGATTTTGGTGATGGGTTTACCTCCACAGATGAGTTTCCCAATCATACATACACATCTCCTGGCACATATACGATAGAAGTTTTAGTAAGAACATTCAAAGGTTGCGCAAGAGTAGCCCAAGAAATCATAACAATACATTCAATGCCTGTAGCTAATTTCAACTACACAACACCTATTTGTCAAGATGTGACTGCTCAGTTTAATAATACGTCAACTGGAAATGGATTGACTTATGAATGGGACTATGATGAGGGAACTACTACTACGCAAAATGTAAGTCATACATATACGGCTGATGGCACATTTGATGTGACACTTTGGGTAGAAAGCAATCAAGGATGTAGAGATTCTATCACACAGCAGATAGTTATAAACCCATTACCGAATATAACAGCAAGCGTAGATGAAGTAGATAATGAAATCTGTATAGGCGATGATGTGGTATTCACAGGTGGTGGTGCAGGAGTTGGTGGAACATATGTGTGGAATAATGGTGTTACAGATGGAGTTGCTTTTACTCCTGTTGCTGTTGGGAATGTTACTTATACTGTTACAGGAACAGATGTAAATGGTTGTGATAATACTGCGACTGTAGATGTATTAGTAGATGCATTGCCTATCGTAACTGCAAGTGTAGATGAAGCAGATAATGAAATTTGTCTGAATGATAATGTGATATTTACAGGCGGTGGTGCAGGAGCTGGTGGAACATATGTCTGGGATAATGGCGTCACAGATGGAAGTGCTTTTATTCCTGCTGCTGCAGGAAATGTTACATACACTGTTACAGGGACAGATGCAAATGGCTGTGTTAATACTGCGACTGTAGATGTACTTGTCGATACCTTACCTAATGTATTAGCACTATCTAACGATATAAATGATTCTATTTGTGATGGGGATGATATTATACTAACAGGAGCTAATGCTAATATATATGCATGGGATAATAGTGTTCCGGACGGAACAGTTTTTGTGCCTGCTCCAGTAGGAACTAACATTTATACTGTAACTGGTACTGATAATAATGGTTGTGAGAATACAGCAAGTATAGCTATTGAAGTATTGGCCTTGCCAAATGTAGTGGCGAATAGTGATGATGCAGATAATGTATTGTGTTTAGAAGACAGCTTAGTTCTATTTGGAACTGGAGCAGGAGTTGATGGAGTTTATATCTGGGATAATGGAGTTGTCGATGATGAAGCATTTGCCATGACTATTGTAGGAAATACGAACTATACAGTAATAGGTACTGATATCTTTGGTTGTGAAAATACTGACGACATAGATATTTTAGTAAATTCTCTTCCTCCTGCATATGCAGGAGAAGATACTTCTGTTTGTCTCAATGTCGCTGATTTAGTAGTTTTTAATTCTACGGTTCAGTTGCAAGCAACAGGAGGGGTTTTTTATAGTTGGACGCCTGTAGATGGTAGTTTAGATAACCCTAATATAGATAATCCAAATGCTAGCCCAACAATGAATACAGACTATATAGTAGCAGTAACAGATGCGAATAACTGTACCGAAACTGATACTGTAAGAGTTTTTGTACTGAATCCAGATCTTGAATTAATCGCACTACCTACTGATAGTGGATGTATAGGAGATACGATTTATCCAGATATATTGGAGCAAGGAGTTATTTCAACATATAGTTGGACACCGACAGCATTTGTCACTGATCCTTTAGCTAACCAACCAGGTTTTTTCCCTACAGTCAATACACAGTATACATTAACGATACAAAATTATTGTTATGCAGATGAAGATTCAGTATTGATAGAGGTTTTACCATTGACAGTGATAGATGCAGGAGTTTTAGATTCTATTTGTTTAGGGGAAAGTTATACACTCAATCCAAATCCAATTTCACATGAATACTATGAATGGTCAAGTACAGATGTTTCGTTGACTGATGTAAACAATGCAACACCTACTGTAATGCCTACTTCTACTTCTTGGTACAATCTGTTGGCGACAGATAGCGTAGGAACGCATGGCTGTCCTAACACTGATTCTGTACAGATTATCGTATATGATAATCCTACAATTGATGCTGTTTTACCAGCTTCATATCCTGGATACGTTTGTTTAGGGTCACCTATTACATTAGAGGCAGTAACGAATAATGGAATTCAATTTAACTGGACTTCGCAACCTGCTTCTACATTTGATGATGCGACAGCACAGATTACAGATGCTTATCCTACAGATACTTCATGGTACTATATCACTACTACTAATACTCATGATTGTTCTAGCAATGACTCTGTGGAAGTGAATGTACAACATCCTGTACAAGGAAGTATATGGGGAGATAGTACACATTGTCGTTATGACTCTACTTTGCTTTTTGCGGATGGAGGATTTTATTATGAATGGCTACCGACACCAAACTTTGCAACTCCTACCATAGATAGCTCTTTAGTGTCATTAGATACTACAGGTGTAGTACAAGTTTTAGTTAGTAATGACTGTTTTACAGATACAGTAAGTCAGACAGTTATTGTATATCAATTGCCTGATGTAGATGCAGGTGAAGATACTACTATACAGCGAGATGCTGAGATAGCATACTTGTTTGGCTATGGAGATGGCACGCCTATATGGACTGCTATCAATCCCGATCCACTTTATGGAATGTTGACAGAAAGAGATGATTATTTCTTAGATGCAGCACCTTATGAAACGACAGATTATCAATTGGAAATTACGGATATACAAACGGGTTGTTTGAATTATGATACGGTCAAAGTAAATGTCAACATCATAACACTTTGGGCTATTCCTACAGGATTTTCACCAGATGGAGATGGTATCAATGATTTTATCCATGTATTGAAGTATCTCAATATTGCGGAGTTAGATTATTTTTCTATCTACAATAGATGGGGAGAGCTTGTATACAGAACTGATGTGCTAGGTGATGAGCCTGGATGGGATGGTACATACAAAGGAAGAGATTGTGAAGTAGGCACTTACATATGGAATATGGAAGGAACTACAAAGGATGGCAAAAAAGTTAAATTTTCCAATAATATCACACTTATTCGATAAGAATCAAAAAGGAGTCTACTAGGCTCCTTTTTTTTAGATTAATTATGTAATAAGTTTACTCCAATAAAATATTTCCGTAACTAAAGTTGTGAAAAA
>JBMZDS010000033.1:269-10869 GCA_049614465.1 Chitinophagales bacterium | reverse complement strand
TTTCAAATTATAAAATCGATTGAAGAATTTGGCTTGTCTGAGTATCTCGAATTGGAGGATTATATGCCGCATAAAGATGTGATAGCAGAATTGAGGAAAGCACAAGTCTTATTATTACCTATCAATACAACTCGTGATTCTATGGGGATTTTGCCTGGCAAACTGTACGAATATATAGGTGCTAAACGCCCTATTTTTTGTATTTGTCCAAAGGGCAGTGATGCTGAGCGAGTACTAGAAGAAACGAAAGCTGGAGAAATAATCTATTATGAAGATGAGGATAAATCCTATGACGTAATTGAAAAGTGGTTTGCTTTGTATCAAGATAAAAACCTCACAATCGAAAGCTGTAATAATGATAAATTTTCGAGAAGACAATTGGCTAAAGACTACACGGATTTATTAAACCAACTCTAGGAAATTGCTATAAAAATCGATTTTTCATCTCTGGAGTAGGAATCATACAGGTATCTTTTTTGCCAAAAAAACGATAACGATTTCTAGCGACAAAAGAATAAACTGTATCTCGAATAGGTTTGGGTATGATAATGAATAGATATAAATATGCCCAAAATCCATCTAATCTTAGAGCTATTTCTAAAAAAGCAGTTGATTTTTCGAGTTGATTTTCATCTTCTTCCAAAACAATCGAATCAAAATCCATTGTTGAACTAGTAGCGGTATCTTGTAGCGGAGAAAATTTAAAGATCCCGTCTTTATCTCTATTGATTACAAATTGCACAAATCCATTACAAAGATTACAGACACCATCAAAACGAATAATAGACATCGTTTTTTTCTTTTTTATATCGCTAAAAATAATTTTTGGTCGAAAAATAAAAAGGGACAAAACCATAAAGAATGATAACATTAAGAGAATGTTTTTAAGCCAATAACTATCATATTCTATCAATATGATGGCACTATATATAGCTAGTGTGAGTATTATTGTGAATAGAGATAACCATCTATTTGAGCTTATTTTTGCGTATATTTTCTGACACTGCTCAAATATATTTTGCGGAAGCAGCGGAATCCAAAATAAAAAGTACAAGACTATATATTGATAAAACCCAATATTCATCATGAGAAGTACCATGCCATGAAAGAAAATCGCAAGTAGTGTGAAAAAGCGGAAAATTTTTGGGCGAAAAATGACAAGTAAAAAACCTATTTCAAAAATGATCGTAAACCAATCTCCGCTTTCCCAAAAGGGAAAGAAACTGAAATGCTCAAACAGTGGGGCAAGAAAATCTTGTTTCTGTTGTACATAATAGTTTCGTAAATAAAAGGCACGCAACATCGAGTCTGATAGGCTTAGCCATCCAGAGACTAGTTTGATAAATCCTGCGGTAAAATAACTAAATCCTAGCGTCATTGAAATCAGAGAAATAGTCCAATTGTTATTGTCCTTAGAGGTGTTCTTAAATAGTATGGAATCTACACTCCAATTTTTCCCCCATCCCGAAAATGACAAAACAAAAAGCGTAAACCATAGCATAAATGTATGGTCTATTTTGCCTGTACTAAAGAAAAATCCATAGTTGATGATAATGAGCAATGATGTAATTATGCCACTAATTCTAGTGAAAAATCCAATAAGTAAAAAGAAAAATCCTGCTAGTATAATAATGTCTGTTACTTGAAAGTAAATTAGCGGAGCAATACCCGAAAAGATATTCCCAAATAGTGGAGGCGGATTGAAAACCCCAGCAGGGAAATGCATCATTTTAGATGAAAATTGCGGTATCCCTATTATAAATATAATGAGTATCGAAAATAAGATACGGTAAAGTGCCAAGTGTTTTTGATTATACTGATAACCATTAAAAACCCATTGTTTATATTTATCTATCCACTTTCTAATCATGCTGAATTTCTATTTCATCAATCAATAAGGTCTGTAGAATTTCTCCTGTTTTGAAATCTCTTGTGTATTCCATTTTTACAATAGATAAAATTTCAACTTGCTTTTGAGAAGACCGTTCTATTTTTTCAATTATCCATGTCGAAAATAAATCGATTTCCTCTAGAGACATTTCAGGGTGTCTCACTGCAAGGATATATTTTTCATAATTTTTTGTTCCTATTGCATTTTCTATTAGTGAATAATATTTTTGTTGAGCACTATTGTAGCTTTTAGTACTTGATGTATTAAAAAAAGCTAAATCAATTGTTCTACTAATTGCAATTTTTGAGAAAGGAGAAGCTAATTCTTTTAGCTGTATGGCTTGTGACGAATTATCTTCAAATTGTACATTGATCTCTTTATCTTTTAAGATATATGTTTCTTGATTATTATCTATTTTCGAAAATCCAGGCATCATAAATGCAGGGTAAGGCTCTCTCACTACAAGAGCAAAGGCAAACTGAATCATCATGTAGAAGGGCAAAACTAAAAATCCTATGAAAATGATTTTATTTTTCATCCTTAGCGCTAAAAGTTTGTTTTACACCATAGCCAATTCCTGCCAATATTAATAAAATTGAAAATAAAGAAGCAATGGTTGAAATCATAGCACCTTCTGCCTTTGGTTTAAATTCAAAAACAATTTCGTGATCTCCAGCAGGTACTTGCATTGCACGCAATATATAGTTGGCTCTGATATAGTTACTTTGAATTCCATCTATTGTGACAGTCCAGTCAGGGTCACCACCATACCATATCTCTGAGAAAACGGCTAATTGGTCAGTACTACTATTGGTTTGATAGACCAATCTGTTTGGGAAAGCTTTTACTAGTTCAATTGTTCCATTTTTATCGCCTGCATTTGCTTCAAACTCATTGATATTTATTACTGCTTGTGTTTTTGAATTGAAATTAGTTAAAGCTTCAATTTCTTCTTGAGCTGAGTTTACAGTTATAATTTCATTTACAAACCAAGCGACTCCATTTGCATCAGGATTGGTCAGTATTTGTCCTTCAGGTTTTACAAAGTATTTAGTATTAAGCATGTTGAATACTTGCATGTTGCTTTGAGCGATGTGATATTCAATGATATCTTGATATCGTTGAAGTTTAGTAGGGTTATATCCTCCTATTTGATTGTGGTAGATAGATGCTTTTCCACTATTAAAAGTATTGATAGATTGGTCGTATACTCTATAATACGCACGACTTTTCGTCTCCATTTCAGCAATGTCTTTGTCTATATTTCTTGGTAAAAATTGGATGTCATATTGTGCTTCTGATATGAATTTATCATTTGTAATATATCTTTTACTTATAGGAATTATATCGGCTGCAAAAATGACTAGTAAAATAGCAGCTAGAGCTATCGGAGATTTTAATTTTTTTGAAAGATATAGCCATATTGTACCTCCTGTAGCTAGAATAAAGAAAAAACTTCTCCAAGCATCCGCAGACATCAATTCTTTTCTTCCTTCAATTAATGTACTTTGAATAGCCGCTGGATAATTTAAGTCATTGGGAGATAAAAAGCTAAATATAGATCCTCCCATTACAGCAATGATAAGCACTAATCCTCCTACTATACCTATACTGATATAAAGTGGTTTTGAATATTGAGATTTATCCTCACTTTGTGATAGTTCATAAAGCCCTAATGCTGCTCCTATGGCTACAAAAGCAGGTAAAAATACTGTGATAGAACTCGGTGTTCTAAACTTATTGAGTAGTGGAAAATAGTCAAATAAGACTCTATTAAACCATGATGCATTTTCTCCTAAAGAAATCAAGAAGAGCAAAATAAAAACTCCTGTCAATCCAAAGAAGACAGGCTTTCTAAAAGCAATACATGAAAATATGAAAATGAATAAAATAGTAATGCCAAAATAGGGCGTCCCGGAGGTAAAAACCATTGTACTCCAATAGGCAGGAACGACTACTTTTCCATCTTTGACTGGAGACCCATTTTGTATCATCAGTTTTGCCATGGCATTGTCTTTGTCAACTGCTTCACCAGAGCTTCCACCTACCATTCTAGGAACAAGAATGGCTAAGAAATCCTCTATTTCAAAGCTCCATTGCATAGCATAATCCCATTCTAGTCCTTTTAGCTTTTTTTCTTGAGGATTAGTATTGTCGCTGTTTTCTTTTTCTAAAACGGAACCACCTCTCATCGTGCTTTCTGAAAATTTTTGGGAAGTAATTAATTGAGCATAATCAGTCAATCCAGCTATACCTGCCACCAATACCATAAGACCTAAAGCAATCCCTAACTCTTTGATTTTTTTTGTTTTTATGCTATAAATGAGATAAGGAATTCCAAAAACTAATAATGCCATTATCATGTATAAAACCATTTGAACATGCGAATGGAATACGGCAAGAGAAATTCCTAACAATAAGGGAATAAGTCCTTTAATATATTGCTGTCTAAAACACAAAATAACACCAGAAATAATGAAAGGGAAGTATGCAATGGTGAGTATTTTTTTTGCATGCCCTGCTTCATAGAGTACAAAATAATTGACATTTAGGGTGTATATAATTGTGACGGCAAGTGCAATCCATGGATTGACACGTAGCAGACAAAGAGAACTGAACATTATAATTCCTATCATGAAAAACATACCAATAGGTCTGTCTAATCCAAGTGTGAGGATATCAGTTGTATATTTTAAGAAATTATTATCCTTTCCAAGCGCAAGCATATAGATAGGATTTCCTCCAAATTCTGCAGGATTCCAGTATACTCTTTCTCCTGTATTATCCATATAATCTCTAATGAAGTATGTTCGTTCTTCCGCAGAAACAGAATCTCCTGATGGTAATTTTTTATTATCCAATTGAGGCGAAAATATTGCCACATTAGCAATCAAAATGATAATTACTGAAACAAGATAAGGAAGACTTTTTTTCAAAAACGGGAGCAATCTATTCATGGTTTTTGCTTTTGCAATAGTTATTTTTATAGTACCTTTCGGCTTTCTTTTTTAAAACTATGATTAAAAGACGCCAAGATAGAGAAATCTATTTTAAAGAACAAGATTATACAACGGCTACTTATGTCGTACCTTATATTTCTCAATACAAGTCTATTGATAGTACAATTAGAGTACTAGAGATAGGATGTGGAGAAGGGGGAAATATGAAGTATTTCGTTGATAAAGGATGTGAAGTTGTAGGGATAGATCTTAACGAAAAACAATTGGAGAGAGCTCAGGTTTTTCTAGAAAGTCATTGTGACGATACATCTAAACTGACGTTGTTGTTTCAAGATATTTATGACACAGATACAGAGAGTCTAGGAAAGTTTGATGTGATTATGATGCGTGATGTAATTGAACATATTCCTAATCAAAATAAATTTTTAGCATTTCTGAAGAATTTCACTAAAGATGATGGTCTTATATTTTTTGGTTTTCCACCATGGTATATGCCTTTTGGAGGACATCAACAAGGTTGCGATAGTGTTTTGAGAAAAACGCCTTATTTTCACATTTTGCCTACTTTTTTATATCGATTTATTTTAAAGATATTTGGAGAACCCCAAGGTAAAATTGATAGTTTATTACAGACTAAATCTACAGGTATTTCTATCGAGCGATTCAAAAAATGTGCTCGTGTCAATGATTGGAAAATACTTGATGAAACGCTCTATTTTATCAATCCAAATTATGATGTTAAGTTTAAATTGAAGCCAAGAAAACAAAATTGGTTGTTTGGAAGAATTCCTTTCTTTAGAAATTTTGTGTCCACTTGTGCTTATTACATTATTACACCAAAATCTAAATAAGTGAAATACTCTATAATAGTAGCTGTATATAATAGGCTAGGAGAGGTAAAGGAATTGCTCAATTCTGCGGAGCAATTAGATTTTGAACGCAATGATTTTGAGATGTTTTTTGTGGATGATGGTTCCACTGATGGATTCAAAGAATTTATAGAGAATTATCAATCAGCCACAGGCATCAATACACGTGCTGTCTATCAACAAAATCAAGGGCCAGGTGCTGCTCGAAACAATGGAATGAGTCAGTCTGAAGGTGATTATTTTATTTTTGTTGATTCTGATTGTATGTTTCCTCCGCATTGGTTGAGAGAGATTGATGATGAATTAAAGGAGCATAATTATGATGCTTTTGGAGGGCCAGATACTTTTCATGAGTCGTTTTCGCCATTGATAAAAGCGATTAACTACAGTATGACATCTTTTGTCGGTACAGGCGGTACAAGAGGAAGTAAGAAAATGGTCGGGAGATTTTATCCTAGAAGTTTCAATATGGGAATCCATCGAAAAATATATGAAGATATAGGAGGAATGAATAAACTTCGTCATGGACAAGATATGGACTTTTCTGCACGTATTTATGAAGGAGGATATAAGGTCGGATTAATTGCAGATGCCTTTGTTTACCATAAAAGGAGAACAAGTCTTTGGAAATTTTTCAAGCAGGTATTCAATTGGGGAGTTGCCCGTATCAATTTGGGTACAACGCATCCTTCTTTGCTAAAACCTGTTCACTTTTTCCCAAGTACAATTGTATTCGGATATGTTTTGATGATGGTACTAGGAAGTGTTTTCCCATTATTCAGTATATTATTTGCGGTTTTGACAACAGGGCATAGCTTGATATGTCTTTGGGCATTTTTCGAATCATTTTTTAAGTACAAAAATATCAAGGCTGCTTTCCTATCCATTTTCACGCTAAATATTCAAGTATTTGCCTACGGATGGGGATTGTTATATGCGCTTTTGCAAAAGATGATAGGGAAGAAGGAAGCCACAGGTTTTGTTAAAAATTATTACGGTAAAAAATAATCAATCAAACTTTTTTACGTTTGCATAAATAATGAAGAAAAGAATAGAAGAAATATTAGCTGATTCTATAGCTGTGAAGCAGTCTATCTTGCAGGATGATTTTATGTTGTCAAAAATCGAAAAGGCTAGCCAGTTAATCATCGATACCTATCGAAATGGAGGGAAGTTGTTGCTGTGTGGTAATGGAGGAAGTGCTGCTGATGCTTTACACTTAGCAGGAGAGTTTTGTGGACGTTTTTATTTGGACAGAAAACCACTTTTTGCGGAAGCACTCAATGTCAATATCCCAACTATGACAGCTATTGCTAATGATTATAGCTTTGAGGATGTCTATGCTCGAATATTAGAAGCAAAAGCACAAAAAGGAGATGTGTTACTTGCGATTTCTACATCTGGTTTTTCTCCCAATATCTTGAAAACGATAGATAAAGCCAAAGAATTAGATGTAAAAACAATAGGATTTACAGGGAAATGTGGTGGAGATATGGCAAATAAAGAAATAGATGTATTAGTCAATGTGCCATCAAAAAATACACCTAGAATACAGGAAGCACATATCACGATAGGACATATTATTTGCGAATTGGTCGAAAAAGAATTGTTTGAAAATGAAGCATAATCAGTTATTAAGTTTATTGGGAGTAATTGCACTGCTTTTTGGATTTACTCTAGTGAGTTGTGACGGAAGTAACTCAACAACAGAAGATGTAGTAAATACAGAAGGTGATTCAATAGTTGCACCTGCTGTGGAGTATTATGATAGTCTTATTTTGAAAAATCCCAAAGATGCTACGCTTTATTATCAGCGTGCTATGTATTATTATGAGGCAGGGTTTGTCCCTGCTGGTTTAGCAGATACTTATTCGGCTATTCATTTGGATTCATCTGCGGTAGAGTACTACTATTTGGCTGCGGATCTTCATATAGAAATGGGAGATGGCAAAAATGCAATCGGACTCATGAGTAAGGCGATTAATCAATTTCCTGAAGATGAAGAACTCTATCTACGTGCTACAGAATATAATTATCTGATGATGTATTATGAGCCAGCACTCAATTTTGTCAATGATTTATTAGAAATCAATCCCTACAATGCAGACGCATATTTTTTGAAAGGACTGATATACAAAGAACAAGGATTTAATGAAAAAGCAATGTCTACTTTTCAGACTTGTACAGAGCAAGATCCTACTTTTTATAATGCCTATATGCAGTTAGGTTTATTGCATACGGATGAAAATAGTGATTTTGCGATTTCGTACTTTGATAATGCACTTCGTCTTTTGCCAGAAAGTCGAGAAGCTATGTATGGGAAAGGATTTTTCTATCAGAAAGTAGAAAGATACAATGAAGCAGTAGCAGAATATAGGACTTTGATAGGAGTGTATCCCAAAGATCACGTTTCTTTTTACAATATTGGCTATTGTTATCTGCAAATGGATTCTTTAGAAAAGTCTTACAATCATTTCAATATTGCTACTCAAATTCAGCCACAATATGCAGGAGCATACTATATGAAGGGATTTGTAGCGGAGCAAAGAGGCGATGTGCAAACAGCAATCGTCAATTATGAGCAAGCGCAATTGATGATGCCTGACAATGAGGATGTGATAGACGCATTAGCTCGATTGCAATAATCATAAATATTTTTCTTATTTCTATCATTTTTTCAAGAAGAAAAGATTTATATTTGCATTCCAATTTTATATGGTGGTTGTAGCTCAGCTGGTTAGAGCGCTGGTTTGTGGTTCCAGAGGTCGCCGGTTCGAAAC
The DNA here is from genome assembly GCA_049614465.1 of Chitinophagales bacterium. Classification (GTDB taxonomy): domain Bacteria; phylum Bacteroidota; class Bacteroidia; order Chitinophagales; family UBA8649; genus JBMZDS01. The sequence goes on along the minus strand of JBMZDS010000033.1, from coordinate 2,369 downwards.
CGGTCTTCCACCCATAATAAAGGCTGTCATTTGACAGCCTTTATTTATTTTACCCTATTTTTATGTAAAGAAAAGTTATAGATGGCATTTCTAAATTTCAAAAATCTAAGAAAAAACAATCAACAATTGGGTTGGTTCTTATTTGATGTAATGATGATAAGCTTGGCTATCTTCAATATCAATCTTATTCTTTTTGATTTCCTCTTTTCGTATGATTTAGCATTTGATTTTTTCTATAGTATAGTCCCTAAGTGGACTATCTGGTATGATACTTATGTTCATCAACATTTCATTCTTATTGATTTAGGTTTTGTAGCTATTTTCTTTGCTGAGTTTTTTCTGCGTTGGATGATTGCAGCTTATCAGAAAGAATATGAAAAATGGTGGTTTTTCCCATTTGCTCGTTGGTATGATTTATTGGGATTGATTCCTATAGGTTCTTTCCGTTTTTTGAGAGTATTGCGAGTTTTTTCTATTTTGACACGTCTGCACAAAATGCAAGTTATCAATTTTAGAGAAAGCAGTTTTTATCCTTTCTTACACAAGTATTATCATGTTTTTGTAGAAGAAGTATCTGATAGAGTAGTCATCAATGTACTAGATGGAGTCAAGTCCGAGTTAGCAGAAGGGGATGATATGTCGCATGAAATCGTACACAAAGTAATCAAGCCCAACAATGAAATCATCGTCAATTTTGCATTGCAAAAAGTACAAGCTATTACAAGCCAAGTGCTAAAAAACAATCAAGAAGCAATACGAGAGTATTTATTTACTAAAGTACAAAATGCGGTCAATGAGAATGACGAAATGCAACTGATAAAAGCTGTGCCAGGGATTGGGAGTATTATAAGGAAACAACTCGATAATGCTATTGCAGATGTCACCTATAAAGTAATCTCTGGGATAGTAGAAGATGTAGCCAATGGCGAAGACGTCCTTTCTCAAAATATGGCTGATATCAGCAGCTTTGCGATAGACACACTTGAGAATGATACTGAGCTAGAATCAATTGTTCAAAACATCAGTTCTGATATTATCGATATCGTAAAAAAACAAGTAGAAGTGAAGAAGTGGAAGGAAGGGTAGAGCTTTCTATTTTCTCGCTATGATTTTGGTTTAAGATTGTTGATTAAAAGTACGAATTAGCTTTTAGAATTACTTTGTTTGAGAAAGCAAGTAGGATATGAATTTTTAGCCTATGTTAGGAGCTTTTTTTGTTTCTTCTGTTGTTTTAAAAAAAGGAACATCATTAATTTTCTATAACAAAGGTTTTAATTTTTAAGTTGTTTAAGTAATTTTTGTAAATTTTCACTTCCTTTCCATACTATTAATTGTGGATGATAATATTCTTTATCCTTTTTTAGCTCTTTTTTATTTACCAAGAAATTAGTAAAATTTGATATGGTATCTTTTATACTTTTATTGACTACAAGTTCTCCATCATTTTTTAGAATAATACCCTCATTTATCATTCTTTTAATTTGATTCCAAAGCGAATCTCCAAACGTTGATGTGAATTCAGCTTCACTTTTATCATTTTTTGAAATAGCTAGATCATAAGCTTGTTTGAATTTATCAATGATAACCTTTTCTTTGGTCAGCAAGCTATTTAGCTCGCCTACTGCATCTGCACTGTTTTTAATATACCTATCAAATACTACGTCATCCATTCTGCTATATTGATAGTTTTCATCATTTTTAAATGTTTTAACAAGCTTTTTTCTTTGATAGATATCCAATTTATTTTCAATTTTTAGTAATAATGCAATAATTAAAAAGAATATGACGATTCCCACTATAAAGTAAACTAACAATCTAAGTAGGTGAGAGAAAATTTTACCACCGAATGTTACATTTAAAAAGGAAGTCTTTTGTTCAACACCACCTATATTTATGAGTGGAATGCTTTTTTGACCTGCAATCTTACCTGAAGGGATTAATTCAGGTAATGAGTCATTTTTATGCAAAATAAGTAACTTGACTATGTAAAATTCGCCAGCATCAAGTATTACTTGAGAAAATTGTGCTTCATTATTGTTTCTTCTAGTTATCGAAAGATTATCTGATAAGTATTTGCTGCTAGTTTGTATTATTTCAGGG
>JBMZDS010000033.1:0-259 GCA_049614465.1 Chitinophagales bacterium | reverse complement strand
TATAATCACTCCATTTTTTATTATAACTCTTAATGGATCATTTGTGTCATAGTATTCTTTAATTATATGATCATTTCCGATATTAATTACTCGCATAGTTATTATTCGAAGATTTTCATTAGTTTGCTTTAAATCAGTGCTATCATAATATACAGATATTTTGCTAATATCTTCGTTCATATCAAGCACATTTGTGTTAGCGATAATTTCATATTGTATTTCGGACTTTTGATCTTGAAAAACAGACATGACTGTTAGA
>JBMZDS010000032.1:0-11321 GCA_049614465.1 Chitinophagales bacterium | reverse complement strand
GTCGTATTTGATGCAAAAAAGTAGTTACAACAACCATTATTATTTGGTCTGGTTGGTCAGTGGCATTATGGCATACGTACCAGCGCATGCATATCAATCTATTGATGCTAAAAATAATCCTAATCTACGTTCGCTAACTACCCCAAAATGGGTGTTAATCGCTTTCAAACTACAAATTGCTCTTGTCTATATATATGCTGCAATAGCTAAATTGTATCCTGGGTGGTATGAAAATAAATTTTTAGGAATCCGCTTAAATGATGCTGCTCATTGGTTTGAAAATACAATGCAAATTCCTGCTATGACTACATTGCTGAGATACGAGCCCTTTCAGTATTTTTTGACTTATTCGGGGATTGCGTTTGATTTTTTGATTATTCCCATGTTGCTCATCAAAAAAACACGTAAAATAGCATTTATAGGTCTTTTAACCTTCCATTTGATGAATTCTATTATTCTACAAATTGGTATTTTTCCCTATTTTGCCATTGCTTTTGCCATTTTTTATTTCCCAGCAGATTATATCGAGCGTTTATTTTTTAGGAAAAAAAGAACTTTGACAGCAGAAAAATCTTTAGCTACTCCTGATAACAAATCGAAAGTGTTTATTACTATAGTTTTGGCTGTTTACTTTGCTATTCAATTGTTTTTGCCAATACGACACTGGTTGATACCCGGAGATGTATTGTGGACAGAAGAAGGGCATCGGCTTTCTTGGCGGATGATGTTGCGAACGAAATCTATCCTTCATTATGCACAGTTTACGGTGAAAATTCCTGCGACTCAAACATCAGAGCCAATCAATCTATTTGATTATGTAACCAAATCTCAGGCTGGTGATTTGAGTATGAAGCCCGATATGATATGGCAGTTTGCTCAATACCTTGAGAAAGAATATCAAAAGAATGGGGTAGAGGATGAAATTGAAGTCTATGTATATACCAAAATTGGCGTAAATGGCAGTGATTTTTATCTTTTAGCAGATCCAGATGTAGATTTGACTGCTGTTAATTGGAACTATTTTGGGCATCAAGATTGGTTGCTAGATACCCCTGCTGAGATCAAATAACTATTAATCATTTTTTGCCTTACTTGATCTTTTTACGAAAAAAAGTGACAATCTTATGAATAAATTGGGGCGTACATATGTTCCGAATTCTTTTTCATTAATCAGATTTCCTGTCCACACATCATCTACTGCATTGTGTATAAATACATCATCAGGAAGTTGATTCCCTCTTGGGATATGCAAAACACGAATACCCATACCCGCAGTTAATTCAAAACCAATTTTATTTTTATCCTTAATACTGACCAATCCAAACCTAGGCGTAAAGCTAAACATGTGGTGATGCTTTGTAAAATCAAATTCTTGAAAGTACATTCCTCCAAATCGAGCAAACTCTTCGTTCTCTCTTTTTTCTCCATAGTATTTATAGAAAAATGAAGGAGTAATAAAAATACTATTTTCTTTATGAAAGTTGATGTAGTATCTTGGTTCAAACATTGCTTTTACACCATGATAATCTCTAGGATACAATTCGTCATATGCCGGGTTGAAATTATCATTGATATAGCCTATTTCTTGATATAAAGCCCACTTAGAACTCAACATAGTTTCCATACCAAAATTGATAGAAGGACTAGTGAAATCTAACCAACTAGTCAATGGAAGTCGATAAGAAATTTTGTATTTAAGTGGCTTGGTACTCGATTCATCATTTTGTGAGAATCCATTATATCCAAGAATTAAAAAGAGTACGATTAGTATTTTTTTCATACTTATAGATTTACAGCAAAATATGATATTGTGCTGATATTGTTAATGTTAGAGTATTCAAACTGACGTAATCCATCAGGACAAACAACAAGTAATCTATTGTTTTGTGCAATGACATCATTGGCAGTAAATCCATCAATCGCACCATAATATACAGGATAGGCACCATCTGTAATATCATAGATAAAGATTCCTTCTTCTGCAACGCATACAAATAAGAAATTGTCATCTACAGCTAGGCCTTTAGGATTATCTACCCAAGTTTGGTATACAAGATTTGGCGATTGTGGGTTTTGAATATTTATGACTTGCAATTGATTGTTCTCGCTGAAATTTCCACCACATGATCTTGTAGAGCGTAGTGTTACATACGCATAGTCTCCACTTGCTACTACAGGATCACAAGTTTCTATATGTTGGTATTCAGAGATGTATGAGGGTACACCATTTCCTTGTATTTCGTAGATAAACATACCTGTAGTAGAGCCTATAAGTAGGTAGTCCTCAAAAGGATACAATGTTTCTATTCCAAATCCTACATCATCTGTATTGACAAGTATAGGATTTGCATCATCGCTGACATTATAAGTTCTCAATTTTGTATTGTCTATCACGTAGAGAAAATTATCTACGAGTACAAATCGAGCAGTAGAACCACCTGTTCCATTTTCAGAAAGATTGCCTATATCGTTGTTTCCATCTTTTGAGCAGCTTATCATCATCCAAAAGAAGAGGATTGAGTATATCAATTTTGTTTTCATTATCTTCTACATTTTGGATTTTCTAAAGTTGTTTCTTCCCAAGCGACTACAATGCCTTTGCTTTCGTCTACACACTCAAAGTAGCCTTGATATCCTATAGGAAACTTGTCATAATCGAGTTCGTATACATCTTCAATACGTTTGCTGATAGCTATATTCATTACATCAGTGATATTAATTGCTACGATATCATTTTGCTGATTGGCATACATAGTATTGTTTCGTATTGCTACATCAGTTACTCCTGCTATTCGCAAGAAACGAATATCACTAGGTGTACTAGGATTGCTATTGTCTATGATATGGACTCCTAGTCCGTGTTCGACTATATAGACAAAGTCACTCTTGATGTATATCTTGCTTCCTTGATTTATCTGTCCCGGTTCTTCTGATGTTATATTATCAATTCCTTCTCCAGATAGGTAGACAGGTTGTAATCCTGTTACAATTTGTAGGGGTTCTTCATCTTTAGTGCATGATAATGCTGTTATTATGACCAGCATTATCAGTATTAAATTCTTCATAACTTTCTTATTTATACCAAATATAAATAAAGTTCTTGAAAAGGGATTTTTGAGAAAGTCCGAATAGCGGTATTGGGAGGTTATGATTGCAAATTGATATACTTAAATCAGCAATTTTAATCAAGAATCATTTCTATCTTTGTCGTAATGAAACAAGATATAGATGTATTTGATATCGGTATTATTGGCAAAATGGATGCCACAGAAATAGCCGAACGAATTAAAAACAAAGATTTTACAGCAGAAGAAGTACTCTTAAGTGTAAAAGAACGAGCTGAAAAGTCAGCGAAAGAATTAAACGCGATAGTTGCTAGCAATTATATAAATCATAAAGCAAGTACAGAAGGTATTTTTGCTGGCGTGCCTATTTTTATAAAAGATCAAGTCAATGTAGAGGGTTTTTCTACACGAATGGGCTCATCTGCTATTCCCAAAAATATACAAAAGAAAAGTGATAAAGTTGTTCGACAAATCCAGACAACAGGGTGTACAATTGTAGGAAAATCTGCAACATCTGAATTTGGTTTATTACCATCTTGTGAAACTTTAGTCAATGGAGATACACAAAACCCGCATAAAATAGGTTATTCTACCGGTGGAAGTTCTGGAGGATCTGGTGCATTAGTCGCTGCAGGAGTGGTCCCTGTAGCACACACGATGGATGGAGGAGGTTCTACTCGTATTCCGGCTTCTAATTGTGGATTGATAGGGTTAAAACCCTCTAGAGCAAGGCATATACAGTCTCCTACAGAAAAATTGCCAATAGATATCGTAACCAATGGGATTGTATCTCGTTCTGTTCGAGATACGGCAAACTACTATCACGCAATAGAGCAATATGCCGACAATCCTAGTTTGCCTAAAATAGGTTTAGTAACATCTCCCAATAAGAAAAGGCTTAAAATAGGGGTTTTTACACAATCCCCAGTAGGAATAGAAGCACATGTAGATGTCAAAAATATAGTGCATTCTACAGCAAAGACTTGTGAAGGATTAGGACATCATGTGGAGTATTTTAAAAATCCATATTCGGATGATGTATTGTTAGACTTTTTAACTTACTATTCTATGCTTGCCAGAGGGAATAATACTTTTGGAAAATTTACCTATGGCTCAAAATTTAAAGCAAAAAATACTGAACGATTTACAAGAGAACTAGCAAGCTATTTTAGCAAGTTTATGTTTTTGGCTCCTGGTGCTATCAAGCGATTAAAAAATCAATTAGCAACGGAGTATGATAATTTGACAGCTAAATATGATGTTATTTTAAGTCCAACATTAGCATCTCCAGTTCCTAAAATTGGTTATTTTGGAACGGATACGCCTATCATATCAGCTATTATGCGACTCAATACTTATGTAAGCTATACAATTGTTCAAAATACAACAGGTGCTCCCGCAATCTCACTGCCAATGGGAAGATGTAGTAATGGATTGCCTATTGGTCCTCAATTTGCAACTAAAATAGGTGATGAAAAAACATTGCTAGAGCTAGCTTTTGAGCTAGAAGAAGCAAATGCATTTACTTTGTAGGGTTACCTTTTTAAAAATAGGGTATTAATAGTAAATCAAAATACTAAAAAAAATGAAAAGAATAACATTAGTACTCAGTTTACTATTATCAGTTTTTGCTTATACTCAAGATACAGCAACAGTTCATATTCTTGTCGAAAATCCAGACGGTGAGCCATTGCAAGGAGAGCAAATTTTATTTGAAGCACAGTCAGGAAATTTTGCAACTAAAGGAGTTACTACAAGTGATGGGAAAAGCACCGTCTATCTACTAGGGGAAGAAATCTATGATATCAAGATGAAATCAATTGGTGATGCACTTGATTACAATACATTTGAAGTGCCTGCATTGCCTCCCAATACTACCTATGGGGAGAATACAATTACGATTGTAATTTACGAGCCAAAAGAATTTACATTGGATAATGTACTTTTCGAGACAGGAAAAAGCACATTAAAAGCAAGTTCTAAAACAGAATTGGAAGAGTTGTACGAGTATATGAGTTTGAAGCCCGATCTTAAAATCGAAATAGGTGGACACACTGACAATGTAGGAGAGGAAGAAGCCAATTTGATTTTGTCGCAAGCGAGAGCCGATGCTGTACGTGATTATTTGATAGAAAAAGGAATATCAGCAGATAGAGTAGTAGCTAAAGGTTATGGAGAGGCTTTGCCTGTAGCAAGTAATGATACGGCATCAGGTCGACAGCAAAATCGTAGAACAGCAGTTAGTATTCTTTAAATTTCTTCTTTTATGTTGATTTGAATGTTTGAGATGTCATTTGTTCTTTCCCAAAAATAATTGTCCATTCTCAATAATCAAATCACTTTCGATATTATTTGTGTACAATTGTCCTGTTCCTAATCCTTGTGGCATGGAGTTACTTTTTGTTGCCGTCCATTGAGCAATAGCATTGAGTCCAATATTGCTTTCGAGAGCAGAAGTTGCCCACCATCCGATATCTCTGTCTTCTGCTAGTTTTATCCATTCATCAGAAGATTGCCAACCACCCACAAGACTTGGTTTAAGTATTATGTATTGTGGTTTTATCGTGTCAAGCATGTTTTTTCGTTGTGAAACCTCATGCACTCCTATCAATTCTTCATCTAGTGCAATAGGGAGAGGAGTTACGGCACAGAGTTTTTCCATGGCTTTCCATTGTCCTTGTCTGATAGGTTGTTCGATAGAATGTATATCTAATTTTGAAAGTTCATCTAGTTTTACAAAGGCTTCTTCTGGCGAAAAAGCACCATTAGCATCTACTCTCAATTCTATTGTTTCTTTGCTGTATCTTTTGCGTAGCTGACGTAAGATATTATACTCTTTTGCAAAATTGATAGCTCCTATTTTCATCTTGATACAGTGATAGCCTTGTTCTAGTTTTGCATCAATCTGCTCTTGCATAAAATCAACATTGCCCATCCATATCAGTCCATTGATATCAATTCCCTTTTGTCGCTTAGAAAATGAATTTTCGAAAAAATGCTGTTTTCCTCCATTGTTCAAATCCATTAATGCCATTTCTACTCCAAATCGTATACTTGGAAAATCAATAAGTGAAATATGAAAGTTATCTACATAATCATTGATATTTTGACAAACCTGCTTTACTTTATTTTCATAATTGGGGATATCATCACAGCTTAGACCTCTGAGTAGTCCACATTCTCCTGTTCCTATAATATTGGGAGATTTTGTATCCCATATCTTGATAAACCAACTATCTTTTTTCTTTAAAACTCCTCTAGAAGTACCACTTGGGCGTTTGAATAGGAGAGTATATTTTTCAAAACTGGCGTTGAGCATCAGATAAAGGTAGCAATAAGAAATAAAATACTAAAAATAAATGTTGCTAGTGCTGTTTTTTTTAAGAAAGGATCCATTTCTACAGGCTTGTTTATTTGCAATACTCGTTTCAGAATATGCCCAAAATAAGGTGCTGTAAGTAAAAATAAATATTGTTGATTTTTCAATCCATATGCAAGAGAAAAAGCTATCATTGATAAGAAAGCAATGATAAGGATAGCTGCATGATAAGTTTTAGCATTCTGAAGTCCAATTTTCACGACAAGTGTATTCTTGCCTGTAGCACTATCATTGTCTATATCTCGCATATTATTGAGATTGAGAACAGATGCTGCCAACAATCCCATTGTCGCAGAAGGAAGTAAGACGAGCCAATCAAAGCTTTTTGTGTATAAAAAATAACAAGCACCTACGCCTACAAGTCCAAAAAATAGAAAAACAAAAATGTCGCCTAAACCCATATATCCGTAAGGATTTTTACCAACAGTATAAGTGATTGCTGCCCATATAGATAGGAGTCCTAGTAGAAGAAATACTAGAATAAAAATCCAATTTTGAAAAGCGTAAATAACTAAGGCTAATGCTGAAGTAAAAGAAAGAATTCCCGTTAGAATCATTCCTTTTTTCATTTCTTCTTTGGAAATTGCTCCTTTGGCTACCATGCGATCAGGGCCAATGCGATTTTCATTATCTTTTCCTGATACGGCATCGCCATAATCATTAGCAAAATTAGATAATACTTGAAATAATAATGTTGTTAATAAAGCCAAAATCAGAATAATAGCATCAAATTTTCCGACCAACATAGCGCAAGCTGTTCCTGTAATGATACAAGAAAATGCAAGCGGTAATGTGCGTAGTCGAGCGGCTTTTATCCAGGCTTTCATTACTTTTTGGTTAATTGTGCGATTAGATTGCCAAGAATAGTGCGTGTTTCATCGCTCCACCATTGCTCTAGCACATCATCAAAGCTGTTTTCATTGACTTTTTCGAAATAAGGATAAACATCTTGACGCATATTTCGCTTACTTTTTTGCCAAGTATTTTGACTCATGGCAGTATATTTTTTGATTTGCTTGAGTGCTACTTCCAAAACTTCATTTTCTGCTACGATTTCATCTATCATGCCCACATCTTTGGCAGTTGCAGTATCTACTAGTTTACCTTCTAGTATGTACTGATAGGCTTTACTTTTTCCAAGTAGTAATGCATATATTTGATAAATAAATTCAGGCATAATGATGCCTACAGGAATCTCATTGAGTCCTATTTTGTATTTTCCTTCTGCCATGACACGATAGTCTGCGCATATTGCCATTACACATCCGCCTGCGGGACTATGTCCAGTGATAGCTGCTACAAATGGCTTTGAAAACTTAAACATTTTCTCTAGACATTGTGATAAAAGAGAAAATAACTTTTTCATTTCATCTTTATCATAGTTGTAAAGCTCTATTACATCTAATCCTGCCGAGAAAAACCTTTCTTTCCCAGTCAAAACAACTCCTTTAACTCCTTTATCATTTTCTAAATTAGTAAATGTCTCTATCAATTCGCTCCACATGGTATTATTGATAGGGTTGGAGCGTCCTCTATCGAGTTGAACAATAGCGATGTCATCTTGATGTGTAATATTGAGTGTAGTCATTTTTATGGGATAATTAAAGTGTAATAATCTGGATTAAAACCAACCTGTGCTTGTCACGATGCCTCTAAAAGATGGAATAGCTGATAGTATGAGCAATAAAGCAATGCCAAATGTGATCGCAATACGCTTGTGTCTTGCAATGTTGTCTGTTATTTTTTTACTAGAAATACGGCCTACAGTGATAAGAACAATTGCAATAATCATCATGAAAATATGTTCGACAAAGAAAAATCGTAGAATACCATTTCCCATAATATCTCCCATACCTTCTACACTAGAAAGTCTATCAGTCGTAAAGACTAAAACAGCACCTACTAATAGCTGAATGTGGCATAGAATAAAAGTAATTAGATTGAATTTGTCATCCATTGAAGTGAAGTTATCTTCCTTTTTTAGCCATTTTTTAGTGGCATTAATAACCGTAATGACTAGGAAAATCAATATCAAATAGCGTAGTGAACTGTGTAAGTGTACCATTAAAAGAGGTTTTGGTCAATTGAAATGTAAAGGTAGTTTACAAATTGATAAGAATGAAATGTAGTTATTAATATATCAACTTGATTTTAGGTCTTGAAATTTTCCATTTTCTTGATGAAGTTTTCTAGAGTTGAATGATAATTGTGAATACTTTAGATTTTTTCGCAGATTGAGACATTTTTGAGAGGAATAGCTTTAGTTATAGCTCAAAAAAATAACGAAGAGCTGTGGAAAAAGATATTTATTCAGTTTATTAATTCAACTTTTGATAACTTCAATAGATAAAGCCGTACCTTTGCCGCTCAATTTAAAAAAGCAGTATGCAATCAATAAGAAATGTAGCCATAATAGCGCACGTTGATCACGGTAAAACTACCTTGGTAGATAAAATCATAGAAGCCTCAAAACTTTTTGACGAACGTAAAGAAATGAAAGAACTTTTTTTAGATAATAATGATCTAGAAAGAGAAAGAGGAATTACAATTTTGTCTAAAAATGTATCTGTAAACTATAAGGATACAAAAATCAACATTATCGATACACCTGGTCACGCTGATTTCGGTGGTGAAGTAGAGCGTGTATTGAAAATGGCAGATGGTGTTTTATTGCTTTGTGATGCTTTTGAAGGACCAATGCCTCAGACACGTTTTGTATTAGGAAAAGCAATAGAACTAGGATTGAAGCCTATTGTAGTTGTCAATAAAGTAGATAAAGAAAACTGTACACCAGATTTGGTACAAGATGCTGTATTTGATTTGATGTTCAATCTTGATGCAACTGAAGATCAGTTGGATTTTACTACTATTTTTGGTTCTGCAAAGAACGGATGGATGAACTATGACTGGCAAGATGAAACAGACAACATCTTACCATTATTAGATACGATTATCAAATCTATTCCAGAAGCACCATATCGTGAAGGTACACCACAGATGCAGATTACTTCTTTAGATTATTCACAATTTAAAGGGCGTATAGCGATTGGACGTGTATTTAGAGGAGATTTGGAGTCAGGCAAGGATTATATGCTTTGCAAAGATGGAGTAAACAAAAAAATACGTATCAAAGAATTAGAAGTATTTGTAGGTCTTGGTAAAGAGAAAGTAGATAAAGTACGTAGTGGAGACATTTGTGCTATTATGGGTATTGAAGATTTTGAAATTGGTGATACGATTGCTGATTTAGAAGATCCTGAAGCGATAGAGCGTATTTCTGTAGATGAGCCTACAATGAGTATGTTGTTTACGATTAATAGTTCTCCATTTTACGGAAAAGAAGGAAAATTTGTGACTTCTCGTCACTTACGTGATAGATTGTACAAAGAAACAGAGAAAAACTTAGCACTACGTGTAGAAGACACAAGTCGAGAAGATACATTTAATGTATATGGTAGAGGTATTTTGCATTTATCTGTATTGATAGAGACGATGCGTAGAGAAGGCTACGAATTGCAGATAGGAAAACCACAAGTAATCATCAAAAGTATAGATGGTGTACGTAGTGAGCCTTATGAGACACTTGTCATAGATGTACCAGAGACTGCTTCAGGAAAAGCAATCGAGTTGGTGACTATGAAAAAAGGTGAATTGCAAGTAATGGAGCCAAAAGGTGATTTGATGCACTTAGAATTTGACATTCCATCTAGAGGATTGATCGGATTGCGTAATAATATATTGACAGCTACAGCTGGAGAGGCTATTATGACGCACCGTTTTAGAGCTTATGCTCCTTTCAAAGGAGATATTCCTACACGTGCAAAAGGATCTTTGATTTCTAATGAGACAGGAACTATCTTGGCTTATGGATTGGATAAATTGCAAGATAGAGGGAAATTCTTTGTAGAGCCTGGAGATCAAGTCTATAAAGGACAAGTGATAGGTGAGCATACAAGAGATAACGACCTTCGTATCAATGCCAATAAAGGAAAACAATTGACTAATATGCGTAAGTCAGGTTCTGATGATGCGATGAAAATTGCTCCAAAAATTGACTTTTCATTAGAAGAATCAATGGAATATATACGTGAAGATGAATACCTTGAAATTACGCCTTTGAGCTTGCGTATGCGTAAGATAAAACTATCTTAATTATACAATAGGATATATTTTCAGAAGTAATATTAAAAGCCGCTTTATCATAGTTGATTTAGCGGCTTATTTTTTTGTTGAAATTATCGATTTGGAAGGTTTTTCTTTAAAAAGAAAAATTAAACAGAGAATTGAATTTATGATATCTCTCAAAATGTGAGTCAGATATAAGTTTTGTTTTAAGATTTGATTAAAATTAACGTAGTTAACTAATGGTGGCTATCTGAATTAGGATTGACTTGGTAATCTTGCCCCATTTTTCATGAGATTCCATATAAATTTCGTCATTTTCATTCCTCAATTTTATGGAATGACGATTAGTCATTGATAGTCAATATGTAAATTGAAGTTCAATCAATTTATCTATGCAACACTTTCACCATAAATTGGTGTTAATCTAATATCTCTAATTCTTATCAAAGTTTGAACAATAAAAAAAGCCGCTTTCAAAATATGAAAGTGGCTTTTAGGGAATTTAGAATGAGGATAATCTTCCTCTTTTAGGATATTATTTCTTTTTACCTTTTGCAATAGATTCACGCATGCCAGTATCTGCTTTGATATTGTCAAACTTGTAATAATCCATTACACCAAGATTTCCATTTCTGAATGCGTCTGCCAATGCTTTTGGTACTTCCGCTTCAGCTTCGATTACTTTAGCACGTGCTTCTTCCGCTTTTGCCTTCATTTCTTGCTCTTCTGCTATTGCCATTGCTCTACGCTCT
>JBMZDS010000031.1:0-11453 GCA_049614465.1 Chitinophagales bacterium | reverse complement strand
GGTAATTTTATTATCTCAGAAGACAATCAATTGATGGCTATTGATTTTGGATGTATGAAATCTATTCCTGATGAATTTTATGTTCCTTACTTTGAACTTGTGCATGACGAATATCGAAATGATGATGCTCTTTTTGAAAAAAAGTTATACAATCTAGAGATGCTTATCCCTGAAGATTCGGAAGAAACCATTCACTATTTCAAAACTTTGTTTAGAGATTTACTTGCTCATTTTACACGACCGTTTGTAATGGATGTTTTTGATTTTTCTGACAAAGAATTTTTCAATAGAATAGCCGAATATGGTAAAACCCTCTCACAAGATAAAACCTTGCGTAAAATGAATGGAAGCAGAGGATCTCGACATTTTATATACATGAATAGAACCTTTTTTGGCTTGTATAACCTATTGCATGATTTGAAAGCAGATAAAATTGTGATTAACAATTATCAAAGCTTTTTATGATTGTTTTGTAAAAAGAAGTCAAATTTTGTACTCATCAGTAGTCATTTTAGTACTTACTGTTACCAAATAGACTATTGTCACCGCTCGATACGTTATATTTTTGTAACAAACTTGTTTACAATGAAAGCAATTAGTAAAAGTGTGTTTGCTCTAATTCTTTGTGTGCTATTAAGTCAACTAGACACAAAAGCACAAATAACACAAAGTATAGGTGTCACAGGGGGCTTCGCTTCCAGTGGATTTCATGGAGAAAGTATTAAAGATGTAAACCGTAGAAATTTATATAGTGTAGGGATGTTTTATCACTTGGCGCCTGGGAAAGGTGTTTTCTCTATTCAACCAGAAATTATCTATGTACCCAAAGGAGGAGTTTATACTTATGATGCACTTCAGATAAAGGAAGAATACCAACTCAATTATTTAGAAATACCTGTAATGGTTAAAATATCAATCCCAATTGCTAAAAGAATATATCCTCACGTTTTTGCAGGTCCTCAGATAGGGATTAAATTGTCAGAAAAATATGAAGTCTCTAGTCTATCTGACCCTTCTTTAGTTATCGCTGGCACAAAAGAAACTGAAGAAATAGATTATGGAGGAGTATTTGGTGCAGGAGTAGATTTTAAGATAAAAAAACTATTCTTAGGGCTCAATTGCAGGTATTATCTAGGTGCAAATGAAGTTAAAGAAGCAAATGAAGCCGCAGATATCAAAAATGGAACATTCTCTATGAACTTAGGATTAGGTGTCAAATTTTAAAACTAATCATTGCTCGGTTCCAACGTAGAAAATATTGCCTCAAACTGACGCATTTTATTTCGTTTTTTCTTTTCATCTGGTCCAAAAAGAAATCCTTCGATATAGATAGCACGATTATTTTCTTGATCTATGATATACTGATTGATAAACGGCCCGCCAAAGAAGTCATTTTCCATTCGCCATAACCCTCTATTTTGATAGATTTCCCATCCGAAATCATTTTCTACACGCTCTTCTATTGTCCCTAGCGTAGTATCCGTTATCATATACGCTTCTTCTATGCTTGACTGCACGTATCCTCCTAGACTATTTCTCTTTTCTATTCCTAGATTTTGGACAGCAGGCGTGCCATTGTAATACTCTACATCAAAAAAGATGTTGTACACATTCTTCTCATCGTCTTTGCGCAGCCATAAAAAACTCCCTTCATTTTCAACAATTACATAATCTGCAGGTATATCAAATTTCAGATCGTGATATTCTGCAAACTGATTATTAAGCGCCTCATTAACTCCTTTTATATAAGCCAAATCTTTGTATGCACCTATATTGGCATAGCTGATGACATCCATCATAAAGTCCGCTTTTTCAGTTAAAAGAGGAGCAATGTCTTCTTTTGTTTGAGCGGCTACTATCATTATCATCTGAGGTTTTGACCAAATATTTCGTTTGTAGAATATATTTTTCTCTCCAGCCTCTGCCTGTGCTATCTCTTCCTCCGTCAATAACTGACGTACAAATACACCCATATTGTCTTGTGCATCTATTGATGAGACAAAAGCGGTATTGCGAAAACGATACAGGATATCATTGAGCTGCTCATATTTAATCTTCGAAAGATTGAATCTATTTTCTACTTGAGGTAGCAAATCATAAGAATCAAGAAACAAATCATTAATCATTGCCTTATTAGCATCTGTTAGTTGATTATTGCCAAATACAAACATGACATCATCTACCGCACCCGTAGCAGAAGGCAATACTGAAGACGGGACTATTTTATCAGATTCACTATTTTCAATATTAGTATCACTACAAGCTATGAATCCAATAAAAAATAAAGAAATAAAAATGAAATTTTTCATAGTAATTGGGTTTAAAAGAAAGACGAAAGTTCATCCTATTTTATTGTAAAAATGAAATTTTCTGACTTAAAGATGACAAATATCTATCTCATCATCTCTTTAGCAAAAGCAAATAATTTTTCTTCCTCTTCATTGTTTGCCATCAATTGTATACCTATAGGTAAGTTTTCTTCATTTTTGTGCAATGGCAACGAAATAGCAGGATTTCCCACAAGATTTGCCAATACTGTAAAAATATCAGCTAAATACATTGCTATAGGGTCATTTGTTTTTTCACCCAACTTAAATGCAGGCGTAGGTGTCGTAGGAGACAATACAAAATCATATTCTGCATAGATTTCATTCATCTTGTCACTTAGCATTCTACGTACTTTCTGTGCTTTGGTATAGTAAGCATCATAGTAACCCGCACTCAATACAAATGTCCCGAGCATAATACGATTCTTTACTTCCTTGCCAAACCCTTCTGTACGTGTCATGGTATATACATCTTCCATGTCCTTTGCATTGGGTGAGCGATATCCGTAATGCACACCATCATAGCGAGCAAGATTGGCTGAGGCTTCCGCAGTTGTCAGCACATAATATGTCGGTATCAAATAATCAAGCAATGGGAATTCTATCGCTTCGACTGTATGCCCTTCGCTCTCTAGTTTTTCTACACTACATGTAAAAGCGTTTTTTATCTCTACATCCAAGCCTTCACTTTCTATCGCTTGTTTGAAATATGCAATTTTCTTTTTGCCATTACTTTCTAGTGAAAAAGGAGTCGTATCGCTTTGCAAAGCTGTTGCATCATAATAGTCTTTTCCACCCATCACTTCTAGCAATATCGCTGCATCTTCTACGCTATGCGTAAAAGGCCCTATCTGATCAAATGAGGAAGCAAATGCAATCAAACCATGACGAGAAACTCTTCCATAGGTCGGCTTCATCCCTACAACACCACAAAAAGATGCAGGCTGGCGAATAGAACCTCCTGTATCAGAACCTAAACTTGCATGACAAAGTCCTGCCTGTACTGCTACTGCCGAACCTCCTGATGAACCACCTGGTGTACGTGTATCATCTGTTGCATTTTTAACTGCTCCATAAGCAGAATTTTCATTAGAGCTTCCCATTGCAAATTCATCACAATTGAGTCTTCCTATGATAATCGCATCTTCGGCTAACAATCGTTCTACAACAGTAGCTGAAAATAATGATTCGAAATTCTCTAGCATTTTAGACGCTGCTGATAAGGTATGTCCTTTATAGCAAATATTGTCTTTGATCCCTATGACAAGTCCATAGAGTTTTCCCTTGGTAGACTTTTTATCTAACGCTTGTGCACGAGCGATAGCTTCATCCTCAAATACTTCTAAAAAAGCATTGAGGTGTGCTTTGCTTTTGATTTCTCCTAAATAGTGATTAACTAACTTTTCGCAGTTAGTATTTCCTTGAGCGATATCGGTCTGTATAGCCGATAATGTCTTGTAGTGCATTGTGTATATTTATGCTTCTTCAGTAGTTTTTTTGACCTCTTCTTTTGACTCAGGTTTCATCCCTTCCTCTATTTCATCTTTGATAGATGTTTTTGCAGAGTTGAATTCTCGTATTCCCTTGCCTAAACCCTTCATTAATTCAGGTATTTTTTTGCCGCCAAAAAGCAACAATACAATTACTAAAATAACAATAATCTCAGTAGGTCCAGGTGAAAAAAGAAATACATGATTCATAACGATAAGTTTTATAGAACAAAATTACAATGAAAATGTGAGATAATGCGGAAATGTAGGATAATGTTGTTATTTTGCTTTGTTGGAAACATAGGAACAAATTTATATAGCAAAGCAAAAGGTTTAATAATTCTAATAAAGATTTTACTCCTCCATCAAAGCCAAAATCTGTTCTGTGGCAGCTTTTGTTTTTACTTTTTGGATAATCTGAATGATTACATCATTTTCATCAATGACAAAAGTTGTTCGATGCGTACCATCGTATTCTCTGCCCATAAATTTTTTCAAACCCCAGACTTCATATTGATGGTGTACTTTTAAGTCTTCATCTGTTATTAATGGAAATGGTAAATCAAATTTTGCGATAAACTTTTGATGTGATTTTTCACCTTGACTACTTACGCCTATTATCTCATAACCTTTACCTTGCAGCAATTCAAAATTGTCACGAAAATCACAAGCATTTGCAGTACAGCCTGGTGTATTATCTTTTGGATAAAAATAGAGAATCTTCTTTTTCCCAGCATAGTCTTTCAATGAAATGATTTTACCGTTTTCATCTTTTGCTTCAAATTGTGGTGCTTTGTCACCTATTTTTAATGTAGTCATTTTTTATTTTAATAGTAAAAAACAAAAGGGACACTTAATCTAAGTATCCCTTTCTTTATATAGACCTGCATAGCGTACTTCAAAATCCTAAAAACAGGATTTGGGTGCCGACTACCTTTTAGTAATCCCCTTGTCTATAAATAGAGTCCATATTCGGAACGAATCGGAATATAGATTGAGGCCCGCCTTTTTTCAGTAATCTATAGCTTACCCGGTATATTTGTAAAGGTCGATTTTGAGTAATTTCAACTATGCAGGATTTTGTCAGAACGTATATCTAAGGTAAGATTTTTATTTTAATCTTAAAAGTATAATCAAACAAAAGTTCTAGAATCTTGGTAGCGCTCCATGAAGTCTGCCTTTTGTTGTTGGCTTTGAGCTTCGCTAAGCAATAATTTTTGCACAAGTATTTCTTGGAGTTCGTCTATATAGTATTTTATTCTAGGGCGATCAAAATACAAACGTGAAGAACGTCTTATCAAAAAATCTGAAATTGTAGTGACCATTTCATTGTCTATACAATAATGGAGCTCTGAGCAGATAGCAAGCAAATCAATATCCTTTCGATTCTGATTATTCTCGATAGCAATGTCAAGTATTTTTTCTGTATTTGATCCATAGCGATAGACCCATTCTTTGATGTGCTCTATGGTTAATTTTATTTCTCTTGCCTTACCGGTGAGATAAATGATATAGTCTGTTATTTCTTCTTGATTGGCAAAATTTCCACCAGCTAGACGTTCAAATTCCGTTTTACATACAGTGTACTTTTTACCTTCTTCTTGTTGCAATTGTTCAGTGACAATATTGACAATACGTTCTGCCATTTTCCTATAGCCAGTTAGCTTGCCTCCTGCGATAGAAATCAAACCACTTTCTCCATAAAAAATTTCATCTTTTCTTGACAATTCTGAAGCTGACTTACCATCTTCATGTATTAAGGGGCGGAGTCCAGACCAAGAAGATTCTATATCGCTTTCTTTTAGATTGGTTTTTGAAAAAGTAGTATTGATTGCTTTTAAAAGATAAGCGATGTCTGCCTTGCTTGTTAATGGACGATTTAGATCCTCATTAAATACAGTATCTGTTGTTCCTAGATACGTTTTTCCACTTCTAGGTATCGCAAAAATCATACGACCATCTCCCACATCAAAATAAATCGCTTGGCGGACTGGTAATTTTTTGTAATCTATTACGAGATGTACGCCTTTGGTGAGTTGTAGTCGTTTACCTGAAAGTGAAGCATCTTTTGTTCTGAGCAAATCTACCCATGGTCCAGTAGCATTCACTACTTTTTTTGCTTTTATCTGATATTCTTTATCTAAAAAACTGTCGTGAACTTTTGCGCCTATTATTTTTTCATCTTTATAGACAAAATCGAGAACCTCCGTATAGTTTGTACAGTTGGCAGAATATTCAGCTGCTTTTTTGAGTGCTTCTATCGTGAGTCGAGCATCATCAGTACGATATTCATAATATAGACCCCCTCCTTGCAAATTCTTTCCTTTGAGTAAAGGTTCTATCTTTTTTGTTTTTTCTTTGGAAAGCATTTTTCGACTTTCACTTGATTTTACACCTGCCAGAAAATCATAAATCCATAATGCTAGAGAAGTCAGATTGTATGAAAGAGAACCATTTTTTTTGATAGGCAATAGCATTTTCTCTGGAATGACAATATGAGGTGCGTTTTTATGGACGATTGCTCGTTCTGAACCCACTTCATTGACCAATCTAAGTTCCATTTGTTTGAGATAGCGGAGTCCTCCATGTATCAGTTTGGTTGACTTACTACTTGTCCCAGATGCAAAATCATTTTTTTCTACAAGTATTACGGACAATCCTCTCATGGCTGCATCTAATGCAATACCTGCACCCGTGATACCACCACCTATGATTAGAAGGTCAAAAACTTCATTTTTGGCTTTAGCAATGACTTGCTTTCTATTTGTAGAAGAAAAATTATTCATGGAGATGCAAAGATGTTTGTTTTCTCAATATCAAAGAAAAATTAACTCTTTTTATTTATCTACAAGTGTTATTCAATGAAAATAAACAATACATTTGAGTTTCATTAAATTAAGATTATTATGAAAAGAAATTTTTTTCCTGCTCTACTTGCAGCATTAGGTTTTGTAAGTTTGACTACTTCATGTGGAGATGATGATGGCACTATAAGTGGAGAAACTTGTTATAGATGTTCTAATACATATTCATACGGAGGACAGACGTATTCATATTCGTATACAATTTGCGAAGAGGATTTTAATGCTAATTATTCAGGAAGTGGGTATACTTTTGAGTCATATATCGATGAATTGAAATCAGAAGGTTATACTTGTGAGAAGAAGTATTTGAATTAATAGTCTATGTGAAATAGTAAAACTTTGATTTGTTATTTTTTATAGCGAACGAATTTTATTTATAGAAAAAAATTCATACATTTGAATTTCACTAAACTATAATTATTATGAAAAGGAGTTTTTTCCCTGCACTGCTTGTTGCATTAGGTTTTGTGAGTATGACAACTTCATGTAAAGATGAAGAAGTAAATTGCTATCGTTGTAGCTATACATATACTTACTATGGACAAACTTACACAGACACTTACACATATTGCCTTCATGAATTTACTTCACGTGAAGTATTTGAATCTTACATAGATTATCTTAGGTCAGAAGGATATGATTGTGATGCTGCGGATTAAGAAAAATTTACTGGAAGAATTGCCGCTATCGTTCATTCAATAGCGGTATTTTTGTTTTATGAAAAAGATACAACTCAAAATAATAAATTTCTTTTTTCGATTTTTTAGCAAATTGCTTCATATATCTGGAAAGCGTAAGCATGAACTACAAAAGTTGCGATATTTCACTGAGTTTGAAGAGCGTAAAGATGATATCTATATCGCTACTTTTTTAAAGTCTGGGACAACTTGGACGCAGATGATAGTTTATCTTTTATTTAATGATAAAGTGCCTGATTTTGACCATATATATGACGTGTCACCTTGGCTTAGCAATGAAGCTTTTCTTGGCAAATCTGCTGAGCGAGTCAATCAACTTCCTTCTCCTAGATTTTTCAAATCACATGACAAACATGACAAATATAGTCCTGAAATGGAAGGGAAAGTCATATACGTCTATAGAAACGTAGAAGATTTAGTGGTTTCACTTCTCCATCATGAGCGAGCTTATAAACGAAGTGATATTCAACTTGAAGAGATTATTGACAAGCATTTCAGCGTAAAAAAAGGGAATAGCTGGTTTAAGTTTCATGGCGACTGGTTGCGCAATGAAAATGGACTTTCTATTCATTATATTCGCTATGAAGATTGGAAAAACAATTTTGACACTACACTCCAGTCATTAGCCAATTTTCTCAATATCAATCTTACCGCAGAGAAGATGGAATTTGTTAAAAAATATTCATCATTTGAATACATGAAGGAACATGAGACTAAATTTGGAGAACAACCAAAACGAGAAGATGAACGTGTATTTAACCAATTTATCCGAAAAGGAGAAGTCGGTGAAGGAAATAAAGAACTTACGATAGAACAGCAGCATGTTTTAAAAAGGGATTATGAAATATTAGTCAAACCATTAGAAATAGAAGTAAAAAAATAATTATATCTTTAAGTTATGAGAAAATACTTAATCATAACTATCCTTTCTTTTATTGTCATTCCTACTCGAAGTTTTGCTTGGGGATTTTGGGCACACAAGAAAATCAATCGGCAAGCAGTTTTCATTCTGCCACCCGAAATGATAGATTTTTATAAAGAGCATATAGAATACATCACAGAGCATGCCGTAGATCCTGACAAGCGGAGATATGCTATCGAAGGCGAAGCACCTAAACATTACATCGATCTTGACCATTATTGTACTTATCCATGCGATTCATTTCCTAAAGAATGGGACGATGCTTTGGCGACTTATGGTGATAGCACATTACAAACCTATGGTACAGTTCCTTGGACGATAGAGCAAAAAATGTATCAGCTCACAATGGCTTTTGAAGAACTAGATTTTGAGAAGATATTAAAACATTCGGCAGATATAGGACATTATATAGGTGATAGTCATGTGCCTCTACACACTACAGAAAACTACAACGGACAATTGACTGATCAATATGGAATTCATGGTTTTTGGGAGTCAAGATTGCCTGAACTATTCAATGATGATTACGACTTTTTTGTAGGAAAAGCTGAGTATGTCAGAAATCCAAATGAATTTATTTGGGAAAATATTTTGCTTGCGCATAGAGCATTAGACACCGTATTGCTCTATGAAAAAGAACTGGACAGACAATTTCCTCCCGATCAAAAGTATAGTTATGAGACAAGAGGAGAGACACTTGTAAAGACGTATTCGGAAGCTTATTCAAAAGTTTATCATGCGTTATTGAAAGGGATGGTAGAGCGACAGATGCGCTTGAGTATAAAACACGTAGGTGATGTTTGGTTCACTTGCTGGGTAAACGCTGGACAGCCCAACTTGTCTTTGATAAAAGAAAATGAAGTAGAAGAAATTCAAGAAGAAAAATTAAAAGAGAATACGGTCGAATCTAGACCTCATGCCGAGACAGGCAATGATATTTTTGAAGAAGAATAATTTCTATTTTATGTAAATGTAAGACATAGTATTTTTTAAAAAAGTGCAAATAAAATAGTCTATAAAATTCTGTTTTCATATTTTGGCGGTCTAAACAAGAAACAGCATGATTGTAATAGGCATAGCAGGAGGTACTGGCTCAGGAAAAACAACAGTAGTCAATAAGATAATCAATATCATTCCTGAAGGGAAAGTGGCAGTTTTGGCACAAGATGCTTATTATGCAGACAATCAACATTTGACTTTTGATGAGCGAACAAAAATCAACTACGATCATCCGAGAGCGATTGATTTTGAATTGCTGATACAACATCTCAAAGACTTGAAGTCGGGCAAAAAAATCGAACAGCCAATTTATTCTTATGTGACGCATGCTCGAGAAAAAGATTATACTGTAGTTCATCCCAAAGAAGTGATTATTGTAGAGGGAATTTTGGTTTTTACCAATGAAGAATTGCGCAAGCTATGTGATATAAAAATCTTTGTACACGCTGATGCAGATGAGCGACTTATCCGTAGAGTAAAGCGTGATATAGAAGAAAGAGGACGTAGTGTAGATGAAGTGCTTACTCGCTATGAAACGATGCTAAAACCGATGCATTCACGATTTATAGAACCTACAATGAAGTATGCTGACATTATCGTGCCACAAGGTGGAGAAAATGTAGTCGCAATAGATGTATTGGCTTCTATGATTAAAGATAAGTTGAGGTAATGTTAAAGTAGCTTTGTGAAATAAGTAATTCCTTATAACAATTGTTGTGGCCTTTTTTTATAATTGATTTAAATATCCAATAACTTTAGATTTAGGTTCGTAAAATACATATAGATATCCGTGTCCAAAATGTAAGTATGGATCAATGTATTCTTTATCAAGTATTTCTTGTCCTTTTAAAGTTTTAGAACCATCGATGTCTCCCAGCTGAAATAAGAACTTCATTTTGTTGCCTGTAATTGGACAATTTGGATAATCTTCTTTATGAATCCAATTCGGAATTCCTGAATGACCTATTTCCCCTTCTATAACATCAATATCTTGACCACCAATCTTCATTTTTATTGGATTAACTTTAGCAAAACTAAAATTCAGTTTTTTGTATTCTATGTAAGTAGTGTTTGGAATATCTTTAAAATATTGGGTGAAATTCGAAGAAACATTATCTCGAATTAGTTTAGGTTTATTTGATTCGGAATAATCAAAAAAAATAGGCGATTGATAGTCAATGAATAATGGGCAAATCAAATGTAAATCAAAATTAATTAATGGTAGGTGAGTTTCATTTTGGGAGATACACCCGAAGTAAACCATCGGACTTGTTTCTAATTCGGGGATTTCAATTTCACAGTTTGCTTTTCCTCCCAAAAAGTTTATTCCATTTGGATTAAGAATCAAAGATGTATTATTCGATTTTTTCTTAAATATATTGGATAGTATTTTCATTTTTCAAATTGTTACAATATTTGCGTAAAGATTCAAGTTTAATTGTAAGCATTTACCATTCATTAATTATCATATCATTTTTCATTTTCTGTATTATCTGATTTGTATTATTTTGCTCAGTTTGCAGCAAAAAAGCATGAATAGTAGAGAGAATAGTATTTCCCTCTTGCGGGATAAATGCCCAGCCTTTTATGTTTTTTTCTTGCTCAATGATATTATTGGTAATGAAAATAGCTTGTGAGTAGATTCGTCCAAAAGGGCTATATCTTCTTCCCAATTCAAAAATCACATTAGAATCAAATTTTGTAGTTGTAGAAACTAAATTGTTGGTTTCAATTAAGTTTACTATTGATTGTTGCAATGGATTTTTTAAATCAATATTGAAGCGAACAGTGTGCATCATCTGACTAGGTGTCGTGATATCTGATGATGTGATATTGGGCTGTATATTCTGCTCTGCAAACATATCGATGACATCTATAGAGTGATGTGTGCCGATATCGGGATTGAGATGGCGAGCAACTACATTGCCTGACACAAGCCTTTGATGGTTGCCGATGTCTTCAGAGCGTCTTACAATGACAAAATCTGCTTGTTGTAGATTTTCTAATCCATTGCCTGTAAATGTAGTAAGTATTGTCGCTAGTGAATGTGTGTTACAGGACACGACATGTACATATTTTGATCCTTTTATAATATCTTCATTAATCCCTGATTTGAAAGATGTCCCGAATTCTTTTTCGCTACCTTGTGCGGA
>JBMZDS010000030.1:0-11506 GCA_049614465.1 Chitinophagales bacterium | reverse complement strand
GCTCGATAAATGCTTGAATGGAACAGGCGTGACCTCTACATGAAGATCTATTCTATCCATCAAAGGCCCCGATATGCGATTGAGATATTTTTGTACTAGTCCTGATGGACATACACAGTCTTTCTCTGGATGATTGTAGTAGCCACAGGGGCATGGGTTCATACTTGTAACCAACATAAAGCTACTCGGATATGTCACCGTAAACTTTGAACGAGAGATCGTAATATTTCTATCTTCGAGTGGTTGACGCATGACTTCAAGTACAGTTCGCTTAAATTCTGGCAATTCATCAAGGAATAAAACGCCATTATGTGCAAGCGAAATTTCTCCAGGCTGCGGATTGCTCCCTCCTCCTACTAGTGCTACGTCACTCACTGTATGATGTGGTGCTCTGAATGGTCGCTGAAAAACTAAAGAATCTGATGTCTTTAATAAACCTGACACAGAGTGAATTTTTGTGGTTTCTAATGCTTCATGTAAGTTGAGTGGTGGCAAGATGGAAGGCATACGCTTGGCTAACATTGTCTTTCCTGCACCAGGAGGCCCTATTAGTATGATATTGTGTCCACCTGCTGCCGCTATCTCTAGTGCTCGCTTTACTTTTACTTGCCCTTTTACATCTTCAAATCCTATTCCATTATCGGTCTGATTATCTAAGAATTCTTGACGAGTATCTACTTCTGTAGGTTGCAAATCATTTTCTCCTTGCAAGAATGTTACAACTTCCTTAATATTTTCCACACCATAAACATCCAAATCATTAACAATAGCCGCTTCTCTAGCATTCGTTTTGGGTACTATCATTCCTTTAAAACCATCTTTTCGAGCTTGAATAGCGATAGGTAAAGCACCTTTTATCGGTTGTATCTGTCCATCGAGTGACAGTTCTCCCATGATGACATAATCTCCTATATTTTCATTTATTATCTGCTCTGAAGCTGCCATAATTCCTATAGCTATAGGCAAATCATAAGCAGAACCTTCCTTACGAATATCTGCAGGTGCAAGATTTACAACTATTTTTTTTCTTGGCATCCTGTACTCATTGTATTTAAGTGCAGTTTCTATACGTTGCCAACTCTCCTTCACAGCACTATCAGGCAAACCCACCATAAAATACTTACCTCCACCTTCTGCACTCACTTCTATTGTGATAGTAAAAGCATCTACACCAAATACGGCACTTCCATAAGTCTTGACTAGCATATATCAAAAATTGAAAGGAAAGATACGAAAGTTTTATTATTTATAGGTTTTATGTAGATGAAACTACACCTCAAACTTATACCCAACACCTCTTACTGATTTAAAGTATTGTGGATTTTTTGGATCTTTTTCAAAGTATTTTCTAAAAGCAAGAATGAAATTGTCTATTGTACGTGTACTCGGAAATACATCATATCCCCATACGTATTGTAAAATCTGTTGACGAGAAACCACTTGGTTTTTTCTATCGACAAGAAGTTTGAGCAATTGTGATTCCTTGCTTGTAAGTGAAATCGTATCACTAGAAGTATTCGCTACAAATGTATTGAAATTGATACTGTTTTCACCAAATACAAATGTTGCCAACTCATTGCTACTTTCCGTTCCTTTCAGACTATGCTTTACGAGAACTTTTGTGCGAAGAAGTAATTCTTCTAAATTGAATGGTTTAGTAATATAATCATCTGCCCCAAGTTTCAACCCATTGATTTTATCATTCCCAGTATCTTTTGCTGTCAAAAAAAGAATAGGCGTGTCGCTATCCGTTAATCTTATCTTTTCACAAACTTCAAATCCATTGACCTCTGGCATCATGACATCAAGTATCACAAGATTAAATCGCTGATTTTGAAATCGCTTTATGGCATCACTTCCATTTTCTACATCCTCTACCTCATATCCTTCTAATTCAAGATTGAGTTTTATACCTTCTCTGAGGCTTTTTTCGTCTTCTGCTATCAATACTCTAGGAATCATAATCTGCATATTTTAGATCAATTCGCATCAAAAAAATACGTTTTGATTTTAGGGTGAAACAATCATTTTCTTGTAAAACTTTAAGCAAGTTAATGTCATTTTCTCACTTCTTTGTCATAGAAAAGTCAAAGTGAAAAATGCATCACAAAAACACTGCCTTTGGGTTGATTGTCTTTTATCTCGATTTTTCCATTATGAAACTTAACTAATCTATCGACAATATAAAGTCCTAATCCAGTTCCTTTTGCTTTTCGGGTTTCTTCATTTCCTATACGATAGAATTTTTCAAAAACTCGTCCTTTCTCCTCATCTGCTATACCACATCCATTATCTGCAATAGAAAAGAACACTTTATCATTTTCCTTTTTAAGTGAAATGTTTAGTTGTGGCTCATCATCACAATACTTAATAGCATTTTCGATAAGATTGACGGCTATAGAAGTCCATGCAGCTTTATCTCCTTTTAGAATAACACTATCTTCTACACTAGATACAATACTGACTTTTTTTGTCACTTTAAATCGCTCAATGAGTTCATTTAGAATAGACGATATATTTATATCTTGCTTAGAAAATCCATAACTATCATTCTCGATTTTTGCAGCCAATAGAATATTCTCTACCAATCCTTCAAGCCTATCGACTTCGCTTAGCGAATTGTGAAGCAATAAGTCTTTTTTGTCTTTTGGCAATTCACGCATCAACAATGTTTCATTCATTAGTTTGATAGAAGACAATGGAGATTTTAACTCATGGGTAATAGAAAGCATGAAATTTTTCTGTTGATTAGCGATTTGCATTTCTCGAACAATAGATTTTCGCATACGCAAAAGACCATAAAGTAATATCAAAAAGAAAACGATTCCTTCTGTGACTACCATAATACGCTGACGCTTAAATTCTTTCTCCAATGCAAACAATTCATCCGTCTGGTCGGGTTGGTTATTTGACTCACTGATAAGAATCTGTAAACTTACAGCATCTTCATAATGCTGAACAGTCTTGTCATACAGAAGATAAGTCCACCAAAACAAAAATGCAAAGACATAAAGAATAATGAGGTAAAATATGACAAAGCGATTGCGATTTCCCATCATCTATTGTTGTGCGCCCTTGTACCCACCAAGTATCAGCTCTCGCTCATCATAACCCGGACGCGCTATGTATGGCTTTGCATTACCAAATCGCTTACTGATAGCCATCATATTATCTGGAGTGTATAACATAATGTATGGCACCTCATCTTGTACGATAGCCTGCAACTCCTTGTAATACGCTGTTCTCTTTTCTTCATCAAGCTCTTGGCGTAAATTCTCAATCAATACATCTGTCTCTGCTGTACCAAATCCCGGATAATTACTTCCTCCGTTATATGCTTCTGTATGAAAAAGTTGCTTCGGATCATCTAGGATAGCTTCTTGTACCCAGCCCAAAACATACAAATCAAAATCATGATTTTTACACTCATCAAGATAAACTGTCCATTCTTTCTCAATGATTTCTAGCTCAATTCCTATCTTTTTGACATTCTCTTTGAGTAAAAGAGAGATGTTTTTTCGTTTATCATTGCCTGAATTGTACTTAATAGATAGGCTAAGCGGTGTCAATTCTCCATCAATCATTTTATCACGGAGTCCATCACCATCACTATCAACCCAACCTGCTTCTTCTAATAAAGCTGCAGCTATCTCTAAATCAAAATTATATGGTTCTATATCTTCGTTGTAATATGACTTTGAAGGATGGACAAAACTATTGATAGGTTTTGCATATCCATATAGAATAATATCTATCGTCTGTGCTACATCCACACAATGTGCCAATGCTTTACGCACATTTTTATCACTTAATATGGAATGCTTCATATTGACACCTATATAGGTATAACTCATATACTCAGGATTAAACAAAAAATTATTGCTATTAAAATCCTCATCCTCTTTCAAATCATGAAAATCTTTTGGACGCATCCCTCTCATAATATCTATAGAGCCATCTTTCATAGCAGTAATACCAGTGACCATGTCATTGATAATTTCGTATGTAATTTTATTAGGATGGTTTTCAAAGCTTAGTGTACCTTCAAGAGCATTTCCCCACCAATTCTCTTTTTTAGAGAGCACAATTCTCTGACCAGTAACCCAGCTTTCAAATTTATAAGCACCAGAACCTACAACAACTTCACGTTGAAATTTTTCTGAATTAAACTCTGTAGCAAACTTGATAAGATTGGGGTCATCTCGAAGGCTAGCTATATTATCTTCATCACTCAATTCTTTAAGTGTGTAATCTTCCATAATCCTATCAGCATCATAAATATATGCTGGTATGATATACACAACTCCTCCTGATGAAAATTCTGCAGAAAAGTGTTTTTCACTAGCAAAAAGACTAAATTTCTTTGGATTTTCTTCATTCACCTCTACATGAGCAATAAAATCAATGTACGGTCTTTGATGCTCAGCATCTACATGTGGGTTTTTACAGGCTTTAAAACTAAAAGCTACATCATACCCAGTGATAGGATTGCCATTATCCCATACAGCTTCTTCTCGAAGTTCATAATCAATACGGAGTTTATACTCATCCCCTTCAGGCAATTCGGTTATAGTGGGACGTTCTTTTGCTAACCAAGGAGTAGGCACTAAATTTTCCTTATCAACGTCTAATAAATACATAAAAAGATTGTGCTCAATATATGTCGCTCCTGCTCCTTGTGACGTGATAGGATTGAGCTTATCAGGATCACTCAGTTCGTGTACGACCAGCTCATTGACATCAGCTTTCGCACCACCATAGGGTAACATAGAATAATCTTGAATGATTTCATCAGTATCATTATTGCTTGTATTGTCGCAAGCATAAAGTCCTAAAAATAAGAATGCGTAGAAAAAGTATTTTTTCATGGGATATAAAAATTTGTCTAAAGGTAATAGAAAATCAATACTTCTCTTCAAAGACATAGCGAAGTTTATCAAAAATCCTATCCAGAATTGTTCGTTTTTCTGTGATGATTTCTGCATTACCTAGCATGCCTTGTGTAAAAGGAAGTTCTTTGTCGTAAGTAGTATTCAAATCATTGTCTAAAGCGATTTCTATCTGATACATATTATCTCTAGGAATAGGTGAAATAGACGCTACAACTCCATTAACATATCCATATTCCATATAACTGTATGCAGCAAAACTGATGATTACTTTTTGCCCTACTTTCACCTTACCTATATCTTGATTGTTGAGCGAAGCAGTTGTTTTTATGGTTTGTCCTACTTGAACTATAGAAAGTATTTCTTGGTTGCTTTCTACATATTGATTGACTGACCATATATTATTGAGTGTAACGATACCATCTGTAGGCGCAATGATAAAATACTGTTCTTTCCATAACAAAATCTCACTTTTCAACTGATTGGCACTCTCTAATAGATTTGTATATTTAGTGAATTCAGTTGCTTGGTTTTGACTTGAAAAATCAAAAACGTCCATGCGTAATGCTTGAATTTGTGCTTGATTATTTGCTACTTGAATTTGAATACTTTCGCAAGCACTTTTCTTTTGTAGATAGATAGTTTCTTTTTCTTGCAAGTCTCTCAAAGAAATAATCCCTTGATTGTATAAGTTTTTATCCGTCTCCCAGTTGGTTTGACTTAGCGACATCTCTCCCTGACAGTTTTGCCATTGAATCGCAAGGTTTTCATTAATATTGTTCAATTCACCTATCTGCGTCTGTACAATAGCGATAGACGATGCACTTACATTAGCGGCTTGATGAAAATTAAAATCTTTATATCGCATCAAAAAATCCGAATAATCATCTTGTAGACTGCCTAATGATGCACTTACAGGAAAATTGATTTTAGACTTTGCCTCTCCATTAATAAAAGAATCTAACTTCGATTCAATCAAAAAAAGTTGTTCTTCATTTGCTGTATTTTCTAACACTACCAATACGTCACCTTCACTGACTTCTTCTCCGCTAGCGATATTCAGTTGTTCGATTTTACCACCTATTTTTGTGATAATAGGTACAGGAGGTGTTTCGGTAGTGAGTGTTGCTTGTGCTTCTACGAGATTTGGATACTTTACAATTGCAGCAATAATAAGCAGTCCTACTATCACAATAAAAATAACAGAAATACCCCAGCGCGTCACCCAACTAGGGACTTTGCCAAGTATCTCTTGTACTTCTTCGCTACGGAGTTCTATTTTATCTGCTTCGCTTGACATACCTTTAATTAATTTCCAAGTTCAAGTTGATTTTTTACCAATTCAAAATAAGCTCCTTTTTCAGCTACTAAACTTTCATGTGAACCTTGCTCTATCAATTTTCCTTTTTCTAATACAATGATTTGATCTGCATTTTTTACAGTACTCAATCTATGTGCTACGACTACTACAGTTTTACCTTTAAAAAATTCGGTAAGATTATTCATGATGATTTTTTCATTATTGGCATCCAAGGCATTAGTCGCTTCGTCAAAGAAAAGAAAGTCTGGATTCTTATAGACTGCTCTAGCAATTAATAATCGTTGCTTTTGTCCCGCACTTAACCCTATACCCTCATCGCCTATTTTGGTATTGTAGGTCAAAGGCATAGACTCTATATGTTGTTGTATATTGGCTACTTTGACAGCATGAAGCAATCGCTCTTTATCTATTATCTCCGCACCTATAGCAATATTATTCGCTATTGTATCAGAAAAAATATATCCTTCTTGCATCACCACACCACATTTCGAGCGCCAATAAGGAGTACTTACATTTTTTAGATTAATATCTCCCAAACGTATATTGCCATTAGTCCCCTCATAAAACTTTAACAACAACTTTATTAATGTCGTTTTTCCACTTCCAGATGTGCCTACTATTGCGGTGGTTTTTCCTTGTGGAATAGCTAGGCTTATGTCATCTAGTGCTTTAGGTAGTCGCTGACTTCCGTACCAAAAGTTGAGATTTTCTAAACTCAAATCAGCTACAGAAGGAATACTATTTACTTTTGCTTCATTAGGGTTTTCTTCATTTTCTTGTTCATGAATTTCGCTAAGACGCTCTAGACTTATCTTGGCATCTTGCGCTGTACGGATAAATCCTATCAATTGATCTATAGGCGAATTGAGCTGTCCTACGATATACTGTATCGCTATCATCATACCTAATGTAAGACTTCCATTCACTACTGCAGTTGCAGCAAAGAAAATAATCAAAATATTTTTTAATTGATTAATAGCTTTTGCGCCTATTCCCTGCCATTGCTCTAGAGACAAGGCTTTTATATTGACTTTAAAAAGTCTTGCTTGTATATGTTCCCAAGCCCAGCGCTTTTGATTTTCACTATTGTTTAGCTTTATATCATGTACGCCATTGATGAGTTGTATTAAATGGCTTTGATTTTCAGACAATTGTTTAAATCTATCATGATCGATAAGAGCCCTTCTTTTCAAGAAAATAAGTACCCAAATGAAATAACAAACTGTAGCAATAAAGAAAATCAAAAAGACAATCTTGCTATAAAACAATAACACAAGCCCAAATACAACCACATTAAAAATAGAAAAAAGTGCATTGAGTGAAGATGCCGTCAAAAACTGTTCTATACGATGATGATCTTGTACTCGCTGGAGTATATCTCCAATCATTTTAGTATCGAAAAAACCAAGTGGAAGCTTAAGTAGTTTTATCAAAAAATCTGAAATCAAAGAGATATTGACACGTGTGCCTATATGGAGCAATATCCAACTACGAATAACTTCTACACTACTTTGACTGATAAATAAAATAAGCTGTGCAATAAGTATAAGATAAATAAAACTGATATCCTGGTTGGATATTCCATAATCTACAATAGACTGCGTCAAAAAAGGGAATATCAACTGCAAAAGACTACCTACAAACAAGCCAAGAATAAGCTGAAAAATGAGTTTTTTGTATGGACGCAAGTATTGAAAAAGAAAACCAAAACCTTTCTTATCTTTCACTTCGTCTTGCTCATAAAATGCTGGACTAGGTTCTACTTCTAATACAACTCCAACTTCTATATCATTTTTCTTACTGGATACCCAATGTTTTAGAAATTCTTCATGGCTATATGTTATTTTCCCTTTACCTGGATCAGCAACATAAACTTTTGATTTAGTTATTTGATATACGACTACAAAATGATTCTGATTCCAATGCGCAATAAAAGGAGTATTTAAGCCTTCTAGCAACTTAAAGGATATACGATATGCCTTGGTGCGAAGTCCTATTTGATCTGCAGCATCACTTATCCCAAGCAAAGAGACTCCTTGCCTGTCAATATGACTCAAATTGCGAAGATATTGCAACGTAAAAGACTTTCCATAATACTTAGCTATCATACGAAGACAGGTAGGACCACAGTCCATCTGATCATATTGCTTATAGAATGGAAATTTATTCATAGAGGTTGATTAGGCATGGCAAGATAATAATGTTTTATCAAAAACATAAAATCTCTATTGTGATATTCTTAAAAAAGCAGTAAAATTCGTGCATTATCTAAAGATTCGCTATATTTGGTTTTTCTATAAAAGAACCAAACTAAAATTAAACAAAATGAAGAAATTATTACTTTACGTACTTCCTATATTTTGCATAGGTATTTTTTCTCAATCCTACGCTCAATGTACTCCTAATGCTACTCCATGTACAAATGGTGCTGCGGTTGAAGTATTTGGAGGCTTATGTGACACATTAGTTCCTGATGGATTAGTGAATACACCTTATGACGAAAACATTCAATTTTACATAAATGGTGAGTGTTTTGATGCACAAGCTGTTCTAGGTATTAATACTTTTGGATTTGATATTAGAATTGATGCGATCAATAGTGTTGCTTTTGGTGGGTTACCTACAGGAGTTAATGCAGGAACAGACCAACCAAGCTACACAATTGCTGAAAATGCAACTGTACTAGGCTGTGGTTTTTTTAATGGAACTCCAACAGATGCAGGTGTTTTTGATGTAGTAGTAGACATAGCTGGACACGGTGTTACTTGTGGATTTGTATCAATTGGGCAAGACGCTAATATTCCTTTCAATATAGAATATACTGTACTACCAGATGCTTCTTATTCTGGATTACCAGCATCGATGTGTATTACAGATGCGGCTGTTACATTAACAGCAACAGGTACTACTGGTGGGACATTTAGTGGTCCTGGCGTAACAGGAAGTACTTTTGATCCGGCAGTAGCAGGGTTGGGCGTTCATGACATTGTATACACAGTATCAGCACAAGATGGTGCAGCAGTAGAACCCGCTACAAACACTGAAACTAAACAAATAACTATTACATCTTCAAATACTTATTATGCAGATACAGATAACGATGGATATGGCGACCCTAGTGGCACTACTATGACATCATGCTCTACTCCAGCAGGATTTGTATTAGACAATACAGATTGTGATGATACAAATGCAGCTATCAATCCAGGTGCAGCAGAAATTTGTGATGGGCTAGACAATGATTGTGCTGCAGGTGTAGATGATGGATTACCGTCTAATACGTTTTATGCAGACACAGATAATGATGGATATGGTGATGCTGCTGCATCTTTAGACACATGCTTGGTTGCTGCTCCAGCAGGATACGTAACTGACAATACTGATTGCGATGACACAAATGGGAATGTACACCCTAATGCAGCAGAACCATGTGACGGAATAGATAATAACTGTGTAGGAGGAATAGACGAAGGAGGATTGAATACATATTATGCAGATACAGATAACGATAACTATGGAGACCCTAATGGAGCAACTATGATGGCTTGTAATCCGCCTGCAGGATTTGTATTAGACAATACAGATTGTGATGACACGAATCCAGCTATTAATCCAGGTGCAACTGAAATAGGTGGAAACGGTACAGATGAAGATTGTGATGGTTTTGATGCTGTAGTTGATTTAGATGGCGATAATTTCACAAATGATGTTGACTGTGATGATAATAACAATACTGTTTATCCTGGTGCACCAGAACTTTGTGATGGATTGGACAACGATTGTAACAACCAAATAGATGAAGGACTTACGACAAACACATACTACCTAGATTTAGATAATGATGGATATGGTGATGCTGCTATATCTATTGATGTTTGTAATGCAACTGCACCAGCGGGTTATACAGCAGATAATACTGACTGTAATGATAATAATAGCACTATCAATCCAGGCGCACCAGAAGTATGTAATAATGCTGATGAAAATTGTAATAATCAAATAGATGAAGGCTTAACAGAATATACTTTCTATTTTGATGGAGACAATGATGGATATGGTGATGCTGCTATAAGCGTTATGCAATGTGATTTTAATGCTCCTGCAGGATATGTTTCAAACGATGATGATTGTGATGATACAGATAGCAATCTTAATCCTGACCAAGCAGAAATATGTGATGGTATTGATAATGACTGTAATGGATTTGTAGATGATGGATTACCTTCTTTTACTTATTATATAGATGCCGATACTGATGGATATGGTGATGCTGCTAATGCATTGACTACTTGCGAACCTATACCCGCAGGATATGTGATGGACAATACGGATTGTGATGATACGAATGCAGACATTAATCCGGGCATGGCTGAAGTATGTAATGGACTAGATGATGATTGTGATGGTATTCCTGATGACAATTTAGTATTTACAGACTATTACGTAGATGCTGATGGTGATGGATTTGGAGCAGAAGGTAGTGCAGCGACTAACTCATGTGATGCTACTATGGCAGGATTTGCAGACAATGACAATGATTGTGATGATACAGATGCAGATATTAATCCTGCAGCCACTGATTTAGCTAAAGATTGTAATCCTTTTACAGTTTCTATTAGAGACTTGGAAGACAACATCGAAGTATTGGTATTCCCTAATCCTACTAATGACATTTTGAATATTGAAATCTATGAAAACATAGCATTAAATTTTGAAGTCATTGATATGAATGGACGAATCCTTTCGACAGATATTGTACAAACAAACAAAGGATATCAAATAAATATGGCGCCATTGAATGCAGGTATTTATCTTGTACGTATGACAACAGAAGATGGCGGTCATGCAGTAAAAAGAGTGATGAAAGCTAACTAAGTTTCACACTATTAAAATAATAACAAAAAAAATCCCAAGTCGAAAGGCTTGGGATTTTTTTGTGCTAAAAGAATGACTTATTAGATATTATTAAAGGAACAAGGCTACATGCAAAATCATCTTAATTATCTTTTTTAGTATTATGCCGTATGATTTCTTCTTCTCTTTATACGTAGTTATGAGTGGGATTATTTATGATGAGAGTAGAGAAGGAGTTGTTCTTTTACTGCTAATGTAGTATTGTAGCATTACTTAATAGTAGACTTATACCTACAGAAATAGAAACAATAAGTAAATGCCAATAATAATATTTTCATTTAGTTCACCTCTGGTCTTTTTGTAATATCTTCTAAATCTTTAAATTCTTTTTGTGTACCTTTATTAAAAATCTTTTCCATTAGACCTGGTTTTCTTATCGCCT